>NZ_BAAJYT010000319.1:0-3738 GCF_057541515.1 Acidovorax sp. KNOB132 | reverse complement strand
CCCACAGCTCCCGCGCCGTTGCGGCGCCGCTCCTTGAGGCGCGGAAAGATGCGGTAGATGTCGGCCAGTTGCCAGGGCGACTGCTTGCGCAGGCCCAGCAGCAGAGCGGCGGCGGGGGCGGCGTCTCGGAGCGGTTCGTCACGGCGCGGGCGGCCCGCGTTCAGTGCGCCGGCTGCGGGCGCTGCAGCAGCATGGCGTCGCCGTAGCTGAAGAAGCGGTACCCCTGCGCGATGGCGTGGCGGTACAGGCCCATCACGTGCTCGTAGCCCGCGAAGGCGCTCACCAGCATCATCAGCGTGCTCTTGGGCAGGTGGAAGTTGGTGACCAGCACGTCCACCACCCGGAAGCCGAAGCCGGGCGTGATGAAGATGCGCGTGTCGCCCGTGGCCTGGCCGCTCAGGGCCCACGATTCGAGCGTGCGCACGGTCGTCGTGCCCACCGCCACCACGCGGCCCCCGCGCTGGCGGCAGCGCTCCAGCGCGGCCAGCGTGGCCAGGGGCACCTCGTACCACTCGCTGTGCATCTGGTGCTCGGCCAGGTTCTCGGTCTTGACGGGCTGGAAGGTGCCGGCGCCCACGTGCAGCGTGACGCTGGCGCGCTCCACGCCGCGGGCCTCCAGGTCGGCCAGCACACCCGCATCGAAGTGCAGCGCCGCCGTGGGGGCTGCCACCGCGCCGGGGGCCCGGGCGAAGACGGTCTGGTAGCGCTGTGCGTCCTCGGCGGCATCGGGGTCCTCGCCGCCCTCCTGGTGCCGCTCGATGTAGGGTGGCAGCGGCAGGTGGCCGTGCCGCTCCATCAGGTCGTAGGGCGTCTCGCCCGCGGGGCCCCGCAGCGCGAAGCGAAACAGCGGGCCGTCGTCCTCGGGCCAGCGCGACAGCAGCGTGGCGTCGAAGCCGCCACCGGCCAATCCGCCCGCCAGATGCACCACGGCACCGGGCAGGGGCTTCTTGCTCACCTTCATGTGCGCCACCACCTCGTTGCCGGTCAGCACGCGCTCGATCAGCAGCTCCAGCTTGCCGCCGCTGGCCTTCTCGCCGAACACGCGGGCCTTGACCACGCGCGTGTCGTTGAACACCAGCAGGTCGCCCGCGCGCAGCAGCCCGGGCAGGTCGCGAAAGACCCGGTCGGCCGGCTCGGTGCTGCGGCCGTCCAGCAGGCGCGAGGCGCTGCGTTCGGGGGCGGGGTGTTGGGCAATGAGCTGCGGGGGCAGCGTGAAATCGAAATCGCTGAGCGTGAAGGTGCGGGGGCTGGCAGGCATGGGGGCTTGAGGGCCGGACGGGCCCGTTCCAAGGAAAGAACGACCAAAAACAGCGGGCGATTGTCCCATGGGCCCCTGGGGCGGTGCTGGGCGCGGCTGCGCCTGCCCCTAGCGTGCCGAAGGGCCGCTGGCTCCGGCCGGCGCCAACTGCTGGCGCAGGAACGCGATCACCTCGCGGTGGAACGCCGCATGGAAGGCGATGCGGTCGAAGCCGGGCGCATCGCGGCAAAGGGCGGGCAGCCGCTCGGCCAGGGCGGCGGAGCAGGGCGCGAGGAACGCGAAATGCCCCGCCTGGGGCACCCCGTGCCATTCGGGGGGGAGCCGGCAGCGCGCGGCGCAGGGCCTCGACGCTGCCGGGCGTGACGCCATCGCCGCCCAGCGCGGAGGCCCACAGCTGCACGGGGGCCTTCACGGCCTGCAGTGTCTCGGGGGTGAAGAAGTTCAGTGGGTCGGCGATCACCGCGGCGCGGATGCGCGGGTCCGGCGCGGGCACCGCGGGCCAGGAGCGATTGCGGATCTCGGTGCACAGCGGGATGGGCGAGCCGGCCGGGCACAGCTCGGGGCGCTGGGTGAAGTCCGGCACTGCGCCCAGGGCCACGAGCCCCGTGGTGCCGCCGCGCGAGAACCCGAAGAAGCCGATGCGCCCGGGGGCCAGCTCCGCGTGGCCGGGCCAGGTGCCCAGCAGGTAGTCGGTGAGCCGCCGCATGTCGGCCGGCCGTGTGGCGAACGCGGAAAGCTGGCCCTGGCGGCTCAGGTCCTGCGCGTTGTCGCCCGGGTGGCTGATGGCCGCGACGGCAAAGCCCGCATCGGCCAGCGCCGCGGCCGTGTCGTGGTGGCTGAAGGCGGTGCCGCCCGAGCCATGCGAGACGATGACCAGCGGCAGCGGTGCACCCTGCACGGGGCAGTCGCGCACCGCCTCCAGGGTGAGCGGGCCGATGCCGACGGGCCCCGGCGGCGTGGCGCAGGGTGTCCAGATCGCGCCGCGCAATGCCGGGCCCTGGGCATCGGCGGGCACCTCGATCATGCGCAGGCCCGCCGCCTGGGTCAGCCCGGCGGCCAGGGCCAGCAGCGGCAGGACCAGCCAGCGGGACCGGAAGGCGGCATGCGCCATGAGGGCAACGACGGCGCGTGCCGCGCACCCACGGCGGTGCTCAGGAGCGGAAGGAGAGGTCATGGCGGGGCAGTGTGCCACCGCCACGCCGGCCGGCCCGCAAACGCCTTCTCGGCGCCGCTGCGGCCCGGTTCAGACCACGCGCAGCGAGAGGTCCGGCAGGCCGTCGATGTGCGCCACCATGAGGTCCCCGCGCACCACGGCGCCCACGTTCTCGGGCGTGCCGCTGTAGATCAGGTCGCCGGCCTTGAGCTCGAACGCCTGCGACAGGTTGCTGATCTGCTCGGCCACGCTCCAGATCATCTGCGCCAGGTCGGCGCTCTGCTTGACCGTGCCGTTCACCGACAGCGTGATGGCGCCCTTGGGAAAGTGGCCGGTCTGGGCCGTGCGGTGGATCGGGCCGATGGGGGCCGACAGGTCGAAGCTCTTGCCGATCTCCCAGGGCTTCTTCTGGTCCTTCATGTCGCTTTGCAGGTCGCGGCGCGTCATGTCCAGGCCCACGGCATAGCCGTACACGTGCTGCAGCGCCTGCTCCGGCGCGATGTTGCGCCCGCCGCTTTGCAGTGCGGCCACCAGCTCCACCTCGTAGTGGTAGTTGCGGGTGAGGGCGGGGTAGGGGTGGTCCACCGTGGTGCCCGGCGGCACGAACTGCACCGCGTCGTTGGGCTTTTGGAAGAAGAAGGGCGGCTCGCGCGTCGGGTCGGACCCCATCTCGCGCGCATGGGCCGCGTAGTTGCGGCCGATGCAGTAGATGCGGTGCACGGGAAAGACTTCGCGGCTGCCGGCGATGGGCACGGCCGGCACGCTCAGCGAAAACGGCGCGGGCTGGGACGGGGTGGCGGTCACGCTGGCGCAGCCTGCGGCCAGGGCGCCGCCCAGGGTGGCGGAAGAGGTCATCAAAAGGTCTCGGCGGTTCAGGTCCATGAAAGCGTCTCCGTTGTTTTGGTCAACGGAAAGCTTAAGGTTCGCCGGCGTGGCGCACCCGGACGATTCAGCGCACAACTTGGACGGAACCGGGCACCGCCACGGCCGTGCCCTGCAGTTCGCGCAGCCGCTGCGCGCGCCAGGCGCTGGGGCTCAGCCCGTGCCACTGCCGAAAGCGCCGGGCGAAATACGCCTCGTCGGCAAAGCCGCAGCGCCGTGCGATCTCGCCGATGCGCTCGCCCGTGGCCAGCAGCAGTTCCTGCGCCAGGGCGAGCCGGCGTTCGGTCAGCAGCTCGGTGAAGGTCTTGCCGGTTTCCTTCTTGATGAGGTGGGCCAGGTAGTTGGGGGACAGGCAGGCGGCCTCGGCCGCGTCGGCCAGCGTGGGGTCGCCGGCCAGTTCGCCGCGCAGGTAGCGCAGCAGCCGGGCCATGGCCGCGCGGCGGCT
>NZ_BAAJYT010000318.1:0-3767 GCF_057541515.1 Acidovorax sp. KNOB132 | reverse complement strand
CCAGCAGGGCCGCAAGGCCCCCAGGCGTGCAGCCTCGGGTGCGCCGTGGGGCACAGGGACAAGACAGGGCGCAGCCGGGGTACGTGCATGGGGCGGTGGGAGGGGAAGCCGGGACCGGCGTAGTGTACGCAGGCGCCCCCAGCCGCTGCGGCGATCGAGCTTCAGTGCGCGCGGCTGGCGAGCGCCCGCTCGATGCGGTGCCGCGCCACGGTGGTCTTGGGCACCTTGAACGGGAACCAGGCGCGCACGTCCTCGTCCAGCCCGATGCCGTGCATGTAGTTGTAGATCGCCTTCTTCAGCGCGCCGCCCAGCGCGTCGTGGTCCACGCCGGTGGGGTCGATGAAGGCCACGTCGTTCTTGGCGAAGCCGCCCGGCGGCAGCGGCGCGAGCGTGACGCCGTACTCCCCGGGGTTCTTGCCCACGGGCGAGTGCACGGTGCAGGCGAAGCGGTGGAAGAACCCGCTCTGGATGCAGCCGTTGGCGAACAGCTGGCGCACGTATTCGAGCGCATCCACGGTGTCCTGCACCGTCTGGGTCGGAAAACCGTACATCAGGTACGCGTGCACGAGGATGCCGGCATCGGTGAAGGCCCGCGTCACGCGCGCCACCTGGTCCACCGACACGCCCTTCTTCATGAGCTGCAGCAGCCGGTCCGAGGCCACCTCCAGCCCGCCCGAGATCGCGATGCAGCCGGAGTCGGCCATCAGCTCGGCCAGCTCGGGCGTGAAGGTCTTCTCGAACCGCACGTTGCCCCACCACGAGATGCCGGCGTTGCGTTCGATCAGCTCGGTGGCCAGCGCCTTGAGGGCCTTCGGCGGGGCGGCCTCGTCCACGAAGTGAAAGCCGGTCTGCCCGGTCTCGCGCACGATCTGCTCGATGCGGTCGGCCAGCACGGCGGCGCTCGCGCCCTCGTAGCGGCTGATGTAGTCCAGGCTCACGTCGCAGAAGCTGCACTTCTTCCAGTAGCAGCCGTGGGCCACGGTGAGCTTGTTCCAGCGCCCGTCGCTCCACAGCCGGTGCATGGGGTTGAGCATGTCCAGCAGCGAGAGGTAGCGGTCCAGCGGCAGGCCGTCCCAGGTGGGCGTGCCCACCTCGGCGAAGGCGATGTCGGCCTCCATCATGTTCACGTACTGCACGGCGCCGTCGTCGCCCCGCACGAAGGTGCGCACCAGGCGCTGGCGGCCGCGCTGGCCCTGCACGTGCTCCAGCAGCGCGAGCAGCGGGCGCTCGCCCGCGTCCAGCGTGACGTAGTCGAAATGGTCGAACACGCGGGGCTCGGCCAGCTCGCGCAGCTCGGTGTTCACGAAGCCGCCGCCCAGCACCGTGGCGATGTGCGGGTAGCGCGCCTTGATGGCCTGCGCGATGCGAAAGGCCGCGTACACAGAGCCGGGAAAGGGCACGGACAGCAGCACCACGTCGGGCGTGTGGCGCGCGATGGCCTCGTGCGTGAGCGCCTCGAGCATCTCGTCCACCAGCGTGGGCGGCGCGGCCAGCGCGTCGGCCAGCGGATCGAAGGTGGGCTGGCTGCCGGCCAGCGACTCGGCATAGCGCACGAACTCGAAGCGCTCGTCCACCGCATCGCGTAATACGTCGGCCAGGTCGTTCAGGTACAGCGTGGCGATGTGCTTGGCCTTGTCGTGCAGGCCCAGGGCGCCGAAGGCCCAGCCCAGCGGATCGCCGCCCTCGTCGTCCACATAGACGTCGAGCGAGGCGAAGCGCGGGCCCTCGGGCAGGTAGTGGCGCCCGGCGATGCGGTGCGCGAGCGTCGAGTCGCGCCCCTGCAGGAATGCGATGGCCGGCGCCACCGTGGCGAGGTAGCGGTCCTGCTGCGCGGCGAAGGACTGGACCGCCGGGCTGCGCCGCGCCTCGGGCAGGGCCTGCACCCGCGCGGCCACGGCCTGCAGGCCCTCGGGCGAGAGCAGGCGCAGCACCAGGGCCAGCGCCAGGTCTTCCTGGAACGCGGTGACGCCGCGCGAGCGCAGAAAGCCCGTCAGGTAGGCGCTGGAGGGGTAAGGCGTGTTCAGCTGCGTCATCGGCGGGATGACGGCCAGCACGCGGGGGGTCGAGGCGGACATGGGTGTGGGGCAGGGCGGCCGCGCAAAAAAGGCGGGGGCAGCAAAGCGCGGCGGAAGGCGGGCGAGGGCCGATTATCCCGCCGGGCTCAGGCCGGCGTGCCGCGTGGGGGCTTCGACCGGCCGGACACGGGCAGTGCGCCCGCCTGCCAGGCGAAGCGGAACGTGGGCACCCGCGTGCCGCCGGGCGCGTCCCACTGGTCGGCCTGCACGTTCGCGGCCCCGTGGGCGGCATAGAAGCGCTGCGCCTGCAGGTTGCTCTGCAGCACCCAGAGGTACAACCCCGCATCGGCGCAGGCCGCGGCGCAGTGGTCCGCCACGGCGGCGAGCAGCTGCGCGCCGATGCCCGATCCGTGCGCCTGCGCACTCACGTGGATGTTGTCCAGCAGGCTGCCCCACACCGGGTCTTCTCCCGGATAGGCGCAGACGAATCCGAGCAGGCGGTCGCCTTCAGCGGCCACGATCACGTGCTGCCCAGCGGGCGGATGCGGTGATTGAAGCCGCTGCGTCCAGAGGGCCAGCCGGTCGGCTTCCACGTCGGTGGCGAGGTAGTGCTCGGACAGGGCGCCCCGGTAGGCGAACCGCCAGCTGGCGGTGTGCAGGGCCGCGATGGCCGGGGCGTCGGCGGGTCGGGCGGGGCGCAGGTGCGCGGTCATGGCCGGCCTTTCTTTGCCGCGCGGTCGAACTTCTGCCAGTAGCGGAATTCGTCTTCGTGCACCTCGATATCGACTTCGGCCACGCGCTGCTGCAGGCGCTCCTGCACGTCGGCCACGGCCTGGTTGTAGACGCTGGGTCCGATCTCCTCCAGAAAGAAGCCCAGCAGGCCGCTGGCGGCGATGTTGCCGATCTTCTCTTCCATGTTGTCGCGGAAATACCGCTCGATCGAGGCCACGGCCTGCTGGTGGACGTCCTTGGGCAATGCGATGGTCATGCGGGCTCCAGTGCGAAGGGGCCGGCTGCGGGAGGGCGGAAAGCCCCAAGCCGGCGACCCGGTCGATTCTGCCCGCCTTCGGTCCCCGCCCGCCCGTGCCCCTTCAGCCGGCCGCCGGCACCACCCGGTGGCCCGCGGCGGCCAGCAGCGCGCAGGCGCGTTCGCCGTCCGCCTGCGACACCAGCAGGTGGTCGCCGTCGAAGGTGGAGACCACGAAGATGCCGATGCCGTTCTCCGACAGCGGGCGGATCACCGACAGGACGATGCCCGTCTCGCCGAAGCCGAACGGCCCCACGAAACGGAACGCCACCCAGCCCCGGTCGGCCTGCACGCCGTCCGGCACGCGCGCCTGCAGGCAGGTGATCGACAGCTCCTCGCCGCTGCGCGAGATCGAGACGAACCCCTCGCCATCGGCCCACGGCGGAATGGCCGCCTGTGGCGCGAGCCGGGCGACGGCGTAGAGGGAGGGCAGGGTGGCGAGCGTGATGCTGCGGGCGGAGAGGGGTGGAGCAGTCATGGGGTGGAATGCAGGGGGGTGAAGGCCAGGAACAGAGCGATCGAGAACATGACCGCCGCGATGCCCGCGTCCAGGCAGCGCCAGGCCACCGGCCGGGCGAACCAAGGCGCCAGCCGCCGCGCGCCCAGCCCGAGGGTGAGGAACCACAGGGTGGAGGCCGTGGTGGCGCCCAGCGTGAAGCGCAGCTGCTGGCCCGCCGGCTGCTGGCCGCCCAGCGCGCCCAGCAGCACCACGGTGTCCAGGTACA
>NZ_BAAJYT010000317.1:0-3814 GCF_057541515.1 Acidovorax sp. KNOB132 | reverse complement strand
AAGGCGCCCGAGTGCTTCTACATCGAGCGCGAACTCTCCAAGCGCCTGAACATCCCGGTGTTCCACGATGACCAGCACGGCACGGCCATCATCTCCAGCGCCGCGCTGCTGAACGGCCTGGAACTGGTGGGCAAGGAGATCGGCGCGGTGAAGGTGGCCGTGTCGGGCGCGGGCGCCGCCGCCATCGCCTGCCTGGACGTGATGGTGGGCCTGGGCGTGAAGCGCGAGCACATCTTCGTGGTGGACTCCAAGGGCGTGATCCACGACGGCCGCGCGAACCTCGACGAATCCAAGGCCCGCTACGCGCAAAAGACCGAAGCCCGCACGCTGGCCGACGTGGTCAACGGCGCCGACGTGTTCCTGGGCTGCTCGGCCCCCGGCGTGCTGACGGCCGAGATGGTCAAGACCATGGCCGACAAGCCGATCATCCTGGCCCTGGCCAACCCCGAGCCCGAGATCCGCCCCGAGCTGGCCAAGGCCGTGCGCCCCGACTGCATCATCGCCACGGGCCGTTCGGACTATCCGAACCAGGTCAACAACGTGCTGTGCTTTCCGTACATCTTCCGCGGCGCGCTCGACTGCGGCGCGACCAAGATCACGCAGGAGATGAAGCTGGCCTGCGTGCGCGAGATCGCCGACCTCGCCAAGGCCGAGATGAGCGACGAGGTGGCCGCGGCCTATGCGGGCCAGGAGCTGTCCTTCGGCCCCGACTACCTCATCCCCACGCCCTTCGACGTGCGCCTGATCCTGCGCATCGCCCCCGCCGTGGCCAAGGCGGCCGAGGCCTCGGGCGTGGCCACACGGCCCATCCAGGACTACGCGGCCTACCGCGAAAGCCTCACCCGCTTCGTCTACCAGACCAGCATGTTCATGCGCCCGGTCTTCACCGCCGCCAAGGCGCCCCCCAGCGCGTGGCCTATGCCGAGGGCGAGGACGACCGCGTGCTGCGCGCGGCGCAGGTGGCGGTCGACGAAGGCCTGGCGCGTCCGATCCTGATCGGCCGCCCCGCCGTCATCGCCACGCGCATCGCGAAGGCCGGCCTGCGGCTGCAGCCGGGCAAGGACGTGGAGATCTGCAACCCCGAGGACGATCCGCGTTTTCGCCAGTACTGGGAGGCCTACCACCAGCTCATGGGCCGCGACGGCATCACGCCCGAGGCCGCCAAGGCCGCGGTGCGCCGCTCCAACACGCTGATCGGCGCGCTCATGGTGCGCCTGGGCGACGCCGACGCGCTGCTGTGCGGGCTGGTGGGCCGCTTCGACAACCACCTGGAGCATGTGCGCCAGGTGATCGGCCTGAAGGAAGGCACGCCGGACTTCGCCACGGTGAACGCGCTCACGCTGGACCAGCACACGCTGTTCATCGCCGACACGTACATCAACGAGGCGCCCGATGCCGAGCAACTGGCCGCGATCGCGCTGATGGCGGCCGAGGAAGTGCAGCGCTTCGGCCTGCCGCCGAAGGTGGCGTTCCTGTCGCACTCCAACTACGGCTCGTCCACGCGCCCCTCGGCCCGCAAGATGCGCGCGGCACGCGACCTGTTCGTGAAGGCGGCGCCCCACATCGAGTGCGACGGCGAACTGCACGGCGACTCGGCCCTGTCGGAGAAGATCCGCCACACCGCGCTGCTGGAAGGCACGCTGTCGGGCTCGGCCAACGTGCTGATCTGCCCCAACCTGGACGCGGCGAACATTCTGTTCAACGTGCTCAAGACCACCGGCAGCCACGGCACCACCATCGGCCCGATCCTGCTGGGCGCCGCGGCATCGGCCCATGTGCTGACGCCCTCCTCCACCGTGCGCCGCGTGGTCAACATGACCGCGCTGGCCGCGGCGAACGCGGCAGCGGCCAAGGCTCGCTGAACGCAAGGGCGCCGCCAGCCCCATCCCCGCCCGGGGGCTGGGGCTGGCGGCAGGCGCCTGCGCAAGGCACGGCGCCCCATGACCGGCTGACATCTCCGGGATGGAAGATCGATCCCCCGCGCCTCACGCGCGGCGGGGCCTTTGTGCCGGAACATCCAGGCGGTTGTCGATGTGCGAGGCCTCGGCCGCCTCCACGCTCGCCATCTGCACCACCAGATCCACGCCCTGCGTCTTCTGCACCGTGTTGCGCTCGTACGAGCGCAGCGAATAGGGCTGCTTGGCCGCCGGGTCCTTCCACTGCGCCTCGATCGTTTCGGCCAGCGCGGAGACCGCCTGCGGCAGGCCGCTCGGGTGCTGCGCGCACAGCTGCATCGACGAGCGGTAGGCATCGTCGCGCGCGCGGGCCTCGGGCGTCACGATGTAGCGTGCGGCGAAGCTGTGGGTGGGCACCGCGTGGTCGCGGATGTCGGCCAGCAGGCCATCCAGGCGTTCAGGGTCGGCGCCGGCCTCCACCCATTCTCCGAGCTCCGGCGTCACCGCGTTCATGAAAGCGTCGACCTTCTGGTACTCCGTCTCGACGAACGACATCGGGTGCAGGCGGCCGTCCTCGTACACCGCCTCCCGCCGCTGGAACTGGCCCGCGAGGATGTGCTCCGCGCTCACGCCGGCTTGCACCGCCGCGAGCGCCAGGTCCACCCCGCCGGAAAACGAGGTGCTCGAAGCCACGCTGGCGGACGGGCCGGCCGACACCTTGGCCCCGGCCCCGACCCGCGTGGCATGCCCCGCGATCGACCGCTCCACGCGCATGCGCCCGGTGGCGTCGGCATAGTGCTTGGTGACGTTGCGCTGGGCCTCCACGAAGCCGCCCACGCCGGCGCTCACCTTGGCGCCCCATTTGCCGATCGAACCCATCAGGTCCGCACCCAGCCCATGACGGCGGCGGCCATCGCCGGCCAGGCCGATGCGGTTGACCGTCAGCTCGGGAAAGTCCTGCAGCAGGCGCTGCAGCAGCGGGGTGGCGTCGTCCGCCTGCGCCCCGCCCTCGCTGCCGTCGAGCAACGCGTCCACCAGCGCCGAGAACTCCGCCCGCAGCTCCGGCACCGGCCGGCCGACCCGCGGCAGGCGCAGGGAGATGCCCTGGATTTCGGCCTCTTCCTTGCCGTAGAACACGGTATCGAGGTTGACCCCCGCCTTGGCCACACCGATGTCCGGCCCGACGAAGGCGCCGACCCCGATCTGCTTGGAGGCCTGGCGCTGCGATCCCAGCACCAGCTCCATGTCATAGGGAGGCATGGCGATCTCGAAGACCGCCTGGCGGCCGCGCTGCGCCCGGCCATCGACCCGCCCGCGCAGGAAGAAGGCGCTCGCCACCGCGCTGATCGACGACGTGATCTGCCGCAGCCCCACCCCGACCAGCCCGCCGCTGCTCAGCCGCAGCCGGGAAGAGCCCTCGATGTTGGCGATGATGTCCTTCAGGGCCGAACGCACGGTCTCGCGCGTGATCACCGGCACCCGGGTGTCCCGCCCCTCGGCCTCTTCCTCGGCGCGCACAAGCGCCGTGGAGACGGCCTGCACCCAGGGCGCCTCCTGGGCGGGCGCTCCTTCCTCCGTGGGTTGCGCCGCCTGCGCCCCGTCGCTGCCGCTCGCTGGGCGGACCTCGGCAAACCACGCACTCATCGCCTGCGAATCCAGGCGCAGGTCCGCCAGGGCCTGCAGCTGATTCGATTGGGCCAGTTGCTCCGCCAAACCGGGTCCGGCATTGCTCGACACCCGGACCGCCAGGCGGGTCGCGATGTCGGCGCGGGCCGCCTCGTCGAAGCCGGCCCGCTCCAGCGGCTGCGGTGCCGGCGTCTGCAGGCAATGCTCCAGCACGGCCGCTCGCAGCAAGCCATCGGGCACCAGCCCGGGGCCCGGCCAGCGCGCGCGTTGCGCAGCGGCGGCCAGCGGCTCCG
>NZ_BAAJYT010000316.1:0-3814 GCF_057541515.1 Acidovorax sp. KNOB132 | reverse complement strand
CCGGGTCCGTGCGCGCCAGCCAGCGCGACAGCACCGCGTGCAGCGCCTGCGGCGCCAGCGGCTTGCGGAACACGAGGTAGCCGTCGTCCTCGGCCTGCACCAGCGCCGGGGGCGTCGTGCTCGCCGCTCACCATGGCGCCGTGCGCATGGCCGCAGCGCGCCAGCAGCGCCTGCAGCACGGCCAGGCCGCTCTCGCCCGCGCCCAGCCGGTGGTCGCACAGCACGGCATCGGGCACGAAGCCGCCGTCCACCCGGGCCATGGCCTGCGCCCCGGTGGCCGCCCATTGCACCTGCAGCCCCCACGACTGCAGCAGTTGGGACAGCGAAGCGGCGATCTGCGGATCGTCCTCCACCAGCAGGCAACGCCCCTGCAGCGAGGCCATGCGTTCGGCCCAGGGCGCCGCCGGCTGCAGCAAAGGCTCGGCCGACAACGGGCCGCCGGGCTGCGCCGCCGGCAACTCCAGCCAGAAGCACGAGCCCCGGCCCGGCGTGGATTCGAACCCGTGCCCGGCGCCGATCAGCCCCGCCGAGCGGGCCACCACCGACAGCCCCAGGCCGTGCCCTTCGGCCTGCTGCACCTGGGCCTGATCGCTGCGGTAGAACGGTGCATAGATGCGGTGGCGGTCCTTGGGGGCCACGCCCGCACCGGTGTCCCACACCTCGATGCGCCAGCGGCCACCCCGCGCCCGCGCCCCCAGCAGCACCCCGCCCGAGGCGGTGTAGCGCAGCGCGTTCTGCGCCAGGTTGAACACCATCTGGCGCAGCAGCGCCGGGTCGCCGCGCACCGCCGCCTCGCGCTGGCGCGGCAGGCGCAGGCGCAGGTGCAGGCCGCGCAGTTCGGCGTCGGGCGCGAACACGGCGGCCACGTCGTCGAACAGGGCGCGCAGGGACACGGTCTCCTCGCGCACCGTGAAGGTGCCCGCCTCGATGCGCGACAGGTCCAGCAGCGCGTTGAACATGAAGTTCAGCGATCGCACGCAGCTCTGGACGTCCTGCAGCACGGCGTTCAGGCGAACGTCGCCGTTGCGCTGCAGGGCCGTTTCCAGCAGCAGGCCCATGGCGTGCAGCGGCTGGCGCAGGTCGTGGCTGGCGGTGGCGATGAACCGGTTCTTTTCCTCCAGCGCGCGCTCGGCGGCCTCCTTGGCGGCGCGGTACTGCTCCGCCAGCCGCGCGCGCTGGCGCTCCATCTCCACCTGCTGCACCACGAAGCGGCGCGATCCCCAGGCATGGCGGCACAGCACGGCGCCGTACAGCAGCATCAGCGGCAGCAGGTAGTGCCAGCGCTGCGGGAAGTACCAGTAGATCGCCAGCGTGGGCGGCAGGTAGCTGGCCGCGAAATAGCGCCAGAAGATGACCGGCACCGGGGCGAGGAACGTCGTGGCCGACGCGATGACCGCGCACAGCACCATGTACAGGAAGAGCCGGAATTCGAGCGGGGCCGCGGACATCGTGAGAAAGACAGGCAGCGTCCACATCAGCCCCGTCCCCAGGGACAGCCACTGGAAGATGCGCTCCCATTTGGGCACGGCCACCGCATCGGGCAGCGCGGCGTCGCGCTGCAGGCCGCGGCGCAGCCGCAGCAGCCCCAGGGCCACGACCCCGAAGAGCACCCACCAGACGATCAGCGGACCGGGCGGCGCGAAGCGGCCGTAGAACCCCACCAGCACGCCGGGGATGACCACCGCGGCGATCTCCGAGGAGCCTCGCGAGGCCAGCGACTGCAGCAGCCGGCGGCGCACGGCCAGGTCCAGCGCCTGCCCGCCGGCCTCCTCGATCCCGCCGGCCCGGGATGCCGGCGGGCCCAGCACATCGGGGACTGCGGACACGGATGCGGAAACGGGCGTCACCGCGCCGCCGGAGGGATCGGGCATGCGGCAGTGCCTAGCGGAGGTCGCCGTCCACGTAGAACCAGCGCCCGTCCTGCCGCACGAAGCGGCTCAGTTCATGCAGGCGGTGGGCACGGCCGCCGGGCATGCGCTGGCGGGCGACGAACTCGACCTCGGCGCGCCCGCCATCCAGGCGGCGGTGCGCACGCACTTCCAGGCCCAGCCAGCGCACGCCCGGATCGAACGCCACCTGCGCGGGCCGGTGCGCCACCTCCCAGGTGGCCAGCAGGTAGGGCGCCTGCTCGCGCACGAAGGCGGTGTAGCGCGAGCGCATGAGGCTTTCCGCATCGGGCGCGGGGGTGGTGTCGAAGTGGTCGATGTAGCGGCCGCAGCACCCGGCGTAAGGCAAGGGCCGGCGCTGCGGCGAGGGGCCGGAGGAACGGCCGCAGGGGCACGCGGCAAGGCCATCGTGCGGGGCGGGCGATCGTGGGGTGGCCGGGCTCACCGTCTCGCCCCCTGTCATTTCAGCGCCCCGAACACCTTGCGCAGGATGGCGCTGCCCGAGCCGACCGGGTCCTGGCGGATCTTCTTTTCCTCCTCGCCGATCATGAGGTACAGGCCGTCCAGGGTCTTGCCCGTGACGTACTGCGACAGGTTGGCATCTTCCTGCCGGATCAGGCCGAACCCCGCGGCCTTGCTGGCGAAGGCGTTGTACTGCTGCGTGAGCCCCACCTGCTCGATGGCGCGGTTCACCACGGGCAGGAAGCGCTCGCCCAGTGGCACCCGGGTCCTGCGCGCGAAGAACTCGGTCACCGAGGTTTCGCCACCGGCCAGGATGCCCTTGGCATCGGCCACGGTCATCGTCTGCACCGCGCCCACCAGCAGGTCGCGGCCCATCGGCACGGCCTGCTCGGCTGCGCGGTTCATGGAAGTCACCAGTTCGTCGATGCGGCGGCCCTGCCCGAAGCGGCGCATCAGCTCCGCGGCTTTTTCCAGGCGCGCCGGCAGCGCGATGCGCACCTGCGGGTTGCCCAGAAAGCCGTCGGGCCGCCCGAGCAGGGACACGGCGGCCTGCGCGCCCTGCGCCAGCGCGGCTTTCACGCCGCTGGCGGCATCGGCGCCGGACAGGTCGCCCAGCGACAACGCCAGCGCTTGGCCGCGGGCGGCCAGCAGCCCCAGGGCCAGGGCCCCGGCGCACGCGCGGTGGTGGAAGGTGCGACGCTGCATGGCGGTCCTTTGCTGCAAAAACGGAAAGCAAGAAAGCGGCCCGGCTCGGGCCCGAGGGGCGCATTCTTGCAGATGGCACACTGCACCCCGCCCATGTCGGGCGCAACTGGAGAATGGCCATGTTGGCAATGAGCGTGCCGTGGTGGGAATTCATCGTTCGCGGGGTGATCGTGTACCTCTTCCTGCTGGTCTTCCTGCGCCTGACCGGCAAGCGCCAGACCGGGCAGACCGCGCCGTTCGACCTGGTGCTGCTGCTGATCCTGTCGAACGCAGTGCAGAACTCGATGAACGCGGGCGACAACTCCCTGGTGGGCGGGCTCATCTCGGCCCTGACCCTCATCGCCTGCCATGTGCTGCTGGCCCAGCTGACCTTCCACTTCCCGCGCCTGGCGCACCTGGTGGACGGCAAGCCGGAGGTGCTGGTGCAGGGCGGCCAGGTGAACGCCGCACTCATGCGCAAGGAACTGATCTCCACCGAGGACCTCGCCGCCGCGCTGCGCGCCGGGGGCAGCCTGCACCTGCACGAGGTGGAGCGGGCCACCATCGAGACCAACGGCCAGATCACCGTGGTGCTGCGCGAGCGGGGCACAGGATCATGACAAAATAGGCCTCCAGCGCAATATCTTCTAGGGCATATAGCTACAAAAAACCATAGCACTCACCCCCGGCGTGGAAGACGGGTGCGTCAGATGCGCATGGGCATCACGCGTACGTTGAAGGTCTCGTTCTCGGGGATGGTCAGCAGCGCCGAGCTGTTGCCG
>NZ_BAAJYT010000315.1:0-3826 GCF_057541515.1 Acidovorax sp. KNOB132 | reverse complement strand
ATGGCCGATGCGTTCCAAAAGAACTCCAAGGCCCTGTCGGACAAACAAGCGCAAGGCGCGGGCTGATGCTGCATCGCGCCATGGGCCGCACCGCTCATGGCGCAGCAAAGCCTTTTACTTTTCCCCTCACAGGAGAGCCCCCATGGTCAACAAAGCAGATGGCGACACCAAGGCCCTGATGGCCCGCATGCAGCAGCAGCAGGACAACCAGAACGCCATGACGGAACTGCAAGCCAAGCTGAGCGAGAGGCAAGGCCGCAACTCCGTCATCTCCAACATGGCCGACGCGTTCCAGAAAAGCTCCAAGAGCATGACGGACAAGCTTGCGCAGGCTGCGGGATGAAGCGATCGGATCCTCTTTGGATCCAAGGCGTTTCCCCCGCGCATGGATTGCAAGCCTGCCCGCAGCCGCCGCAGGCCATGCCACCTTTCATCACCACGATCGTGACCCTTCTGGCTTGCGCTTCGTACGTCGTACTGGTGAGCGCCGAGGCGGACCATCGACCGACGCCGGCGCAGGGCTGTACGCGAGCCCAGGCCGTCTATGCAGAAGAAACAGGAGTGTTTTTATGAATCCGAAATTTGAGCGCAAGGAATTCGTTACCGCGCTGATCAAACTGGTCTACCGGACCATCGCCCAGGGCATGAACGACGAGGCGTCGGACATCCTTGCCGGAATCCGCACGCTGCGCCCCAAGGTGGCGGAGCTGGACATGATCGATGGCTGGATTTCCTTCCGGCGCGGCGCCTACCGCGAATGCATCCAACTCGTGCGCACCCTGGAGAACCACCCGGAACAGTGGGGTTCCGCGAAAGCCATGATCGCCAACTGCCAATACATGCTGGGCGATCGCGGCTGGGAGATGACGCTGAACGAGCTGGAGCAAGGCAACGCCGGCCCGGACGCACTCGAACTGGTCAGCGGCTTGGTCATCAACCGGGCCAGGGCCGCGGGCACGTTCCAGGAAACCACCGAGGCCCCCAAACCCGCCGAGGCCGCCAGCGTTTCCGCGTTCCAGATGCCTTTCATGTTCATGCGCGCCTGACACCCCTTCATTTCCGGAGAATCCATCATGGACCCCATCGGCAGCATTGGCGCGGCATCCAGTTCCCTCATCGTCGATCAGGCGTCCAGCCCCTCGATGAACATGAGCGCTGTCGCGGAGAAATTCGCTCGCATGATGAAGGACACGCCCCCACTGTCCTCCGTGGAGAGCGAGAGCCCGTCCACGCTGGGCAAGATGCTGATCAATCAGGACGAGTCCATCCGCAAGGAGATTCAGGACACGGCGGCGCTCATGCAGGCCGCGATCCAGCAGCCGCCCGGGGTGGACCTGACGGCGTACCAGGTCACTCTGATGTACCAGTTCGCCGGCACCCATTTCCAGGTCCAGGCGATGAGCAGCCTTGCGCAAACCGCCAAGACCGGCCTGCAAACGCTCATGCGCAACCAATAAACCCCTTTCAGCGAAGCACCCATCATGGCGCCATCCCTCTGCTCCCGCGCGGCGACCTATCGCCAGTTCGCGCGCCGCGCGCTGATCCCGCTGCTACTGTTGCTGGCCCTCACCGGCTGCAAGACGGACCTCTACACCAAGCAGACGGAGACCGATGCCAACGACATGGTGGCCGCCCTGCTGGAAAGCGGCGTGCAGGTGAGCAAGGCCACCACGGATGCCGGCAAGACCTGGAATGTGCAGGTCGACCAGGACGATGTGGTGCGCTCGCTGACCGTGTTGAGGTCCTATGGCCTGCCCCGCGAGCGCCACGTCACGCTCGGCGAGATGTTCAAGAAGGAAGGCCTCATCTCCACGCCGACCGAGGAGCGGGTGCGCTTCATCTATGGTGTGGCCCAGCAGCTGGAGGCCACGCTGTCGCAGATCGACGGCGTCGTCACCGCACGGGTGCACATCGTGCTGCCCAACAACGACCCCTTGGCATCCTCGGTCAAGCCGGCCAGCGCCTCGGTCTTCATCAAGTACCGCGAGAGCGCCAACCTGGCAGGGCTGGTCGCCGGCATCAAGAACATGGTGGCACGCAGCGTCGAAGGGCTGGCCTATGAGAACGTGACCGTCACACTCGTGCCAGGCATGCCTCTGAGCCCTGCCGTGCTGAAGGAAGAGTCCAACAACAGCCTGTGGATCGGCCTGGCCGCCTTGCTGTTCGTCCTTGCCGCGGCGGGTGGATGGCTGGCCTGGAAGCGCCCCGCCTGGCTGCCAGCGCCGCTGCGGCGCAAGGAAGCCAGCGCATCGCAGCCTGCCGTGGAGGCCGCCAAACCCAACCCCGCGCCAGCCACGGCGCCCGCGGGAGCCTCGGCATGACCCCCCTCCCCGACACGGCCGACGGCCTGGGGCGGCGGCCATGAGCCGGGCCAGCCAACTTGCCTCGCTGGCGCAGGCGCTCCAGTTGCGGCTCGAAGCCCTGCACGAAGGCATGGACCCGAGCTGGCGCGCCCCGCTCGGCCTGGCGCAGTCCGCCCAGGACTGGGACCAGGGTGCCGTGGGACAGCGCATGTCCATTGCGCTGTATGAACGCAGCTGCGGCCCCCTGCCTCCCCTGCCCTCCCTGGAGCACCCTGCCAGCCGGCTTGCGCTGATGGACCGGACAAAGATGCTGTCGCGGTTGTGCGCTCTCGCCCTGATGGGCCGGCCCGGTGTGTTGCGCTGCTGCGTCGAGCGCACGTCGCGGGCCGCGCTGCAGCAATGCCTGGGGCCGGCCTACGGGGCGCTGCGAGGCCTTCAGGAAGGCACACCCGTGCCCAGTGAAGTCGCATCGTGGACACCCCTCGCATGGGCCTGGGTCGGTTACCGCGAACTGGTGCGGGAAGGCGTGTGGCCCGACCGGGGATTGCGCCGGCTGGCCCGATTGTCTCTGCCCCTGTCGCGGCAGGACGAGCCCCGCGCCCGGCATGTGCCGGCGGCACTCAGCCCGGCCCATGCCCGCCTGGAGCGGCTGGAATCGCTGTTCGAAGGCACACCATGCTGATCTGGTCCAACCCGAACCGCGCCCAGCTGCGCACCGACACCGGCATCCTCCGGGCCCATGAAATCCCCACGGTGACCGGCGTACTGGGGCTGCTGGAGAGCGTCCGGGATGAATGCGCCGCCATCCGCGAGGAAGCCCGGGCCCAGGCTCAACGCACCGCCGACGAAGCCGAACAGTCGGCCCAGGCCCTGTTGCAGCAGGCGCGGCAAGAGGCCGAAGCCCTGGTGGACGAGGCACGGCGCGAGGCGGCTGCCGAGCGAGAGCTGGGCTATGCCCACGGCGAGCGCGAAGCCGCCGCGCGGTGGCACGGCCGCTTCGCGCAGCTCAAGGCCACGCATGAAACCGCCTGGCACGCCATGGACACCCAACTGGCCGGCGTGGTCGCGCTGGCCGTCGAGCGCATCGTGCAATCCGAATCGCGCGAAGCCCTGTTCCAGCGCGCCCTGTGGACCGTGAAGGATGCGCTGCGCCAGGCAGGAACGGCCAGCCTGCGCGTTCATCCGGACGAGGCCGAGGCGGCACGCACCGCCATCGCCTCGGCCGTGCGTGGGCCGAACGAGCCCGAGGTGCGCGTCGAGACCGATGCATCGCTCGCGCTGGGCTCCTGCATCTTCGAGTCCGACATCGGCCGGCTCGACACCAGCCTCGGTGTGCAGCTCGCTGGCGTGCGCTCTGCACTGGAGCGGGCCACCCGGCTGGCGATGGCCAATGCTTCGCAGGAAGCCAGCACGCCGCCAGACCCCGAAGAGATCGAGATGGAACCTTTGCATGAGGTCCAGCTGACGTCCGCCCACGAAGCCACGGAGTGGCTGGAGGCGGACGAAGCCGAAGCCGAAGCCGA
>NZ_BAAJYT010000314.1:0-3831 GCF_057541515.1 Acidovorax sp. KNOB132 | reverse complement strand
TTCTGCGCGCGCAGCGCGGCGCGGGCCTGGCTGGGCCTGGGCGTGGCGGCAGCGCCCTGCGTTGGCCTGCTTTGGTGGTGGCGGTGACCCCATGGGCCGCTAGCATCGCTGCCCATGCAACGTCGAAGAATCCTCGCGGCACTCGCTGCCGCCTTTTTGTGCCTCGCGGTTTGGCTCGGTGCGGGCGAAGTCCTGAGCCATCCGCACCACCGGCCCGTGGGCCCGGCCCCGGGCGATCTGCCCGCGAGCCCGGTGCGGTTCGATACCGTCACGGGCCAGTCCCTTGCGGGCTGGCTGGTCCGTGGCGATGCCGGGGCCGGGGCGGTGCTGCTTTTGCATGGCATCGGTGCGGACCGGCGGCAGATGCTGGGCCGGGCCCGGTTTCTCCATCGCCTGGGCTATTCGGTGCTGCTCATCGATCTGCCCGCGCATGGCGAGAGCGCCGGGGACCGGGTGACTTTCGGCTGGAACGAATCGCAAGGCGTGGCGGCGGCCCTGGACTACCTGTCCGACGCGCTGCCCGACGAGAAGATCGGTGTGATCGGCGCATCGCTCGGGGCGGCGTCGCTCGTGCTGTCCCGGCCCGACGTGTCCCTGGAGGCCGTCGTGCTGGAGTCGATGTTCCCCACGATCGAAGACGCGGTCTCCGACCGCCTGGCGATGTACCTGGGGCCGGCGGGCCGGTGGCTCACGCCGCTGCTGCTGTGGCAGCTTCCCGTGCGGCTGGGCGTTTCCGCGGATCAGCTGCGGCCCATCGCCGACCTGCCGTCGCTGCACGTGCCGCTGCTGATCGCGGCCGGATCGGAAGACCGCCACACCCCCCTGGCGGAAACCCGGCGCATCTACGCGGCGGCCGACGACCCGAAGGCGTTGTGGGTGGTCGATGGTGCGGCGCATGTCGATCTGCATGCGTTCGATCCGCCGGCCTACGAGGCGCGGATTTCGGCGTTCCTCGCGAAACACCTGCGCGACAGCGACAGCGACAGCGACTGAGGCCGTGCGCTGTGACGGGTGGATCTCGTGCGTGATGGGGGGGCGAGCGGGCAGGGGAGCGCTGCCTCATCCCCCTTCAGTGCCCGCTGGCGGCTGTCGTGGCGAACCCTCCGTTGTCGGCCGGGTCACCACCGGGCGCGTGGTGCGCCATTCCCATCCCGCCGCCGTTCCCGCTTTCGCCCATTCCACCGCCGGCGCCGCCCCCACTGCCTCGCACACCGCCATCGGCATTGGCGCGCCGGGCGCCCGCGCCACCGCTTCCTCCGGGCCGCAACGGCCCCTGCACGGGAATCGGCACGTGCTCCGCAATCGGTTCCAGGTCCAGCGCCGCCCGAATGAACTGCCGCAGCGACACCACCAGCTGCGCCGTTTCGATGCTGCGGCCGGCCACCATGTCCTGCGCGGCCTGGGCGGCGAGTTGGACCTGCTCCTCGGTGCCCAGCAGGATCACGTCGGACAGCGCGGCTTCCACCGCATCGCGCACGCGGCGTTGGCGCTCGGTGCTGGTCAGCGGTGCCAGCGCCTCTTCCACGGTGGCCGGATCGCCTTCGGCAGGGGGCAGCGATGGCGTTGGGCTGCCAGCCGGCCGGCGCAGGTCGCGCATGTGCGTCGGGCTCACCTGCAACTGCCCGGTGAACGAGCCGCCCAAGGTCTTGTAGGCGGCGATCAGGGTCTTGAGCCGCTCGTTGATCTGCCGGTTTTCGCGTTGCTGGCGGCGCTGGATGGTCTGCATGAAGACGAGCCGGATGCCCACCATGAGCAGCGAGGCCAGCAGCAGCCCCAACGCGGTGGTGAGCAGGGTGTGCCAGGAACTGAAGTCGAGCATGTGGCGCATGGCGGACGCGGGGCGCTGGCGCCACCGCGAAAGGGGAGTGGAGGGCAGGCCATGATAGGCACGGGCACTAGGTGCTGCACCCGTGGCCGGGCGGCACCGTTGGGCCCTCGCAGGGCGCGGCTCAGGCGGGCGGCGCCGCGTCCAGCATTTCGACGACCCGCTTCCAGTCCGCCGCATCGACCGGCGTGATGGACAGGCGGCTGCCTTTTTGCAGCACCTGCAGGCCGGCCAGTTCCGGCCGGGCGCGCAATTCGGCCAGGGGCAGCAGGCGGGTCTTGCGCAGTGCCTGCACGTCCAGCAGCAGCCACCGCGGTTGGTCCGGGCGGGATTTGGGGTCGTGGTAGGGCGATTCGGGGTCGAACTGCGTCGGGTCCGGCCGGGTGGCAGATGCCACGCGCGCCAGGCCGGCAATGCCCGGCTCCGGACAGCTGGAGTGATAGAACAGCACGCCGTCGCCCACCTGCATGCCGTCGCGCATGAAGTTGCGCGCCTGGTAGTTGCGCACGCCGGTCCAGGGCACGGTGGCATCCGGGGCGGCCAGGGCGTCGTCGATGGAGCATTCCTGCGGCTCGGACTTCATGAGCCAGTAGCGGGGTTCGGGGGGCGGGGTCGTCGTCATGGCGCCATTCTGGCGGGATGCGGCGCAAGGATCGAGCCCTTCCTGTCGCCAGAGGGTTGTTGCTATTGATTTAATAGCAATGAAGGCTTGATTAACTAAGGCATGGGGCCAAAAACACCCTTATTCGCGAATTCACCGCATGCTCGCCGGCCCCGTGCCGCCCCACCGGATCGCATCGTGCGCCGGGATGGCCAGTGGGTTGTCCTGGGGTTCCGACAAGGGGGCGAGCAGGGCGTTCAGGTCCGCCTCGCTGAACTTGGCCGCACCCGCGGCGTCGTGCCCCAGCACCCCCTGCGCCAGCGCCTGCTTGCGGGCCTGCAGTTCCAGCATGCGTTCCTCGATGCTGCCTTCCACCACGATCTTGTAGACGAACACCGGCTGGTCCTGCCCGATGCGGTGGGCACGGGCGGTGGCCTGCTCCTCCACGGCGGGGTTCCACCAGGGATCCAGGTGGATCACCGTGTCGGCGGCGGTCAGGTTCAGGCCCACGCCGCCGGCCTTGAGGCTGGCCAGCAGGACGGGCGGCGCGCCGGCATCGCCGCGGTCCTGGAAGCGCCGCACCACGGCGCCGCGCGCGCGGGGCGGGGTGTCTCCGGTCAGCGCGAGGAAGGACAGGGCGAGCGCCTCCAGCGTTTCGGCCACCAGGGCGAGCATTTCGGTGAACTGCGAGAACACCAGCACGCGGCGCCCTTGCGCGACCAGGGCGGGCAGCGCGTCGGCCAGCCATTCGAGCTTGGCGCGCTCCATGGTGGCGGGCTGCGCCCGGGCGGCCTCGCTGCCCTTGACCAGGCGCGGATCGCAGCACACCTGCCGCAGCTTGAGCAGCGCATCCAGCAGGGTGATCTGCGCGCCGTCGAAGCTCTGGCGCTGCAGCACGCGGCGCACCTGCTTGTCGGCGGCGGCACGCACCGCCTCGTACAGCTCGCGCTGGCGGCCCTGCAGCGGCAGCCGCAGCACGACGTCGGTGCGCGGCGGCAGTTCGGTGGCCACGTCCTGCTTGCGGCGGCGCAGGATGAACGGGCGCACGCGCCGGGCCAGCACCTCGGCCCGCAGGGTTTCGCCGTTCTCCTCGATGGGCTTGCGCCAGCGCTGGGAGAAGCTGCGCGCATCGCCCAGAAAGCCGGGCATGAGGAAGTCGAACTGCGCCCACAGCTCGCCCAGGTGGTTCTCCAGCGGCGTGCCGGTCAGGCAAAGCAGATGCGCAGCGTTCAGGCGCCGCAGGGCGCGGGCGCTGCGGCTGCCGGCGTTCTTGACCATCTGCGCCTCGTCCAGGATCAGCAGGTGCCACGGCTGCGCGGCCAGCGCGTCGATGTCGCGCCACACCAGCGGGTAGGTCGTCAGCACCAGGTCATGCTGGCCGATGCGGGCAAAAACGCTCGCGCCG
>NZ_BAAJYT010000313.1:0-3865 GCF_057541515.1 Acidovorax sp. KNOB132 | reverse complement strand
CCGACACGCTGCCGCTGGTGCTGCGTGGCGGCTATGACGTGCCCAACACCGCCCTGGGCGCCGCGGGCGCGGCCAAGCCCGGCATCGACGACCGGCAGGCCGGGCTGATCGCCTCGATGTACGGGGGCACCCCGCTGGCCGCCGCCGTGGCCGAAGGCTTTCAGACGCGCGACGAGGTGGCGCGCACCATGCAGGGCGAGATGGACGCCGCCAGCCGCAACGCGCTGAGCACCAAGGGCTTCGAAGGCACGGCACGCCGCATGGCCCGGCTGATGCAGTCGCGCTACAACCTGGGGTTCGTGGACGTGGGCGGGTGGGACACGCACGTGGGCCAGGGCAACGCCACGGGCGCTCTCGCCAACCGCTTCGAGGAGCTGGGCCGGGGCCTCGCGGCCTTCGCCGACGAGATGGGGCCGGCGTGGAACCGCACCACGGTCGTCGCCATCAGCGAGTTCGGCCGCACCTTCCGCGAGAACGGCAACCGCGGCACCGACCACGGCCACGGCAGCGTGATGTGGGTGCTGGGCGGGGGCATCGCGGGCGGGCGCATCGCGGGCGAGCAGCAGGCGCTGACGGCCACCACCCTGTTCCAGAACCGCGACTATCCCGTTCTGAACGACTACCGCGCCGTGCTGGGCGGCCTGTTCGCCCGCACCTACGGGCTGTCGCCCGCGGCCCTGGCCCGCGTGTTCCCGCAGACCCGGCCACGCGACCTCAAGCTGGCCTGAGGCCGGGCCGGCGCACCTGGGGGCCGGCTCAGGCGGCCGTTCCGGCCCCGGCCGCCGGAGCGGGGAACGCCGCTGCATCGAACACGCCGCTCAGCAGCTCGGGCAGGCGCTCCGCCCCCATGCGGAACCCGCAGGCCTGTGCATGGCCGCCGCCGCCCATGCTCTCGGCCAGCACCGAGCAGTCGAAGTTGCGCTGCGAACGCAGGCCCACCTTCACCTTGCCCTCCTTGCTGACGATCCACATCAGCGCGAACGTGCCGCACTGCTTGGACAGCATCTCGCCGATCAGGCTGTGGAAGGCGCCCGGGGCATTCACCATGAGGCCCTGTTTGCCGTTGAACGTGATCGGCTGCGCGCCGCCCGCCACATCGGCGGCGAGGTGGCGAAACTTCTCGTCCATGGCGTTGCCGCGGGCGACGAAGGCGGCAGACTGCTCGGGCGTGAACGCGGCGATGGCCTCCCAGCGCGCGAAGTCGAAGGGCTCCATGTCCAGCGCGGCCAGGTAGCCGGCGCTCTCGGGGTAAGCCCAGGCCCAGATGTCGCGGTCTTCCACGTAGCGCACCAGGTCGGGCAGCGGGGTGTCGGGGTAGAAGAACTCCCACGCCAGCCGCGCGCCCGACTTGTCCATGTCGAAGTGCACCACGCCGCAGCGGCAGGCAAAGCCGGTGAGCTTTTCGGCAGCGCTCTTGTGGTGGTCCAGCATGACCAGCTTGGCGGCGCGTTCGTCGATGGCGCCCAGGATGTCCGGCGCGAAAGAGAAGTCGAGGATGTACACCGCCCGGCCTTCGAGCGCGGGCAGGTCGTCCACCGACTGCACCTGCCCGTGCGACAGGCCCACGCACTCGGCCTGGCCGCCGTAGTAGCGCCAGGCGGCCAGCGCGGCACCGAAGCCGTCGGCGCAGCGGCCGTGGTACAGGACCAGGGGGTTGGGATCGTTCTTGTCCGGGTGCACCAGCAGTTGCAGGGGCAGGAGGGTTTTCTTCGTGGGGATCGTCATGGGGCGCATTGTCGGGCACTGGGCCTGGGCAATGGTGCGGAGCACCCGGGGCGGGGGCTTGGCAGCGGGAGCGGTTTGGCTGTCCAATGCCCCTGGGCCGGCGCCCGGTGCCTTGCAGGCCTGCTGCCGGGTGTACGACCGATCCGCAAGGAGTTTTCGATGCGCAAGCTGTCCCTCTGCGTCCTGGCCCTGTTCCTGGCCGGCTGTGCCACGCGCGGCGCGGACAGCCTCTCGCTCGGCGCGCCCGGCAGCGCGGGTCATCCCGCCGATCCCGCGCGCCAGGCGGCCGATCTGGCCGACTGCCAGCGCTACGCCAGCCAGATCGGGGTGGCCAGCGAGACCGTGGACGGCCTGGTCGCCGGCGCCGTGCTGGCCGCCACCGTGGTCTGGGCGCTGGGCGGCAGCCGCAACGCGGTGCAGGATTCGGCGCTGATCGGCGGGGCGCTCGGCGCCACGCAGGGCGTGCAGGCGCTGGAGCGGCGCCAGGGCATCGTCGCCAACTGCATGGCCGGGCGCGGATACGCCGGCAGCACCTACCCGGCCGTGGCCGCCGTGCTGGAGCCCAACCAGCCCGCCCGCTCGGCACACGCCGACTACACGCCCCTGCCCGCGCGCGCCATCGGCACCGACACGTTCAATGCCGAGCGCCTTGCACGCGACCAGTCCTGCACCGCCACGCCCATGGCCTGGCTGGCCGCCAAGGGACCGGGTTTCGAGACCTACACCGTGCCCTGCAGCAACGGCGACGCCCTGGCGATCCGCTGCGAATTCGGCCAGTGCCGCGTGCTGCGCTGAGGCGCGGCCGGCAGCGCAGGGCCCGCGGCACGTCAGGGAAGCGCGGCGTTTCCGGCATCCAGCGCCGGAGGGCGCAGCAGGTCTTCGTTGACGCCCATGGTCTGGCTGGCGCGCTCCACCGCCTGCCACAACGGCGCGGGCATCTGCAGGATGTCCTCCGGTGAGCTGGAGCGCGCGATCCATGCACTGATCTGGAAATGCTGCTCGTGGGTCAGCAGGTCAAGGTTCAGCATCTCGTCGATGGTCTTCATTGCAATCCGATTCCTGGGCAGGGGCCATTCCGGCACCCCCGTGGCGAAATGCCCGGGGTGGTATGGACCACATGGTGCCATGAGCGCCCAGGTCAAGCGGCCGGGGGCGCTCGCGGCCACCCACCCGTCAGGGGGCGGACGGCGGGCGCATCCTCCCGGCCAGGTCCCCCTGGCCGCGCGACTGCAGCGCGTCGGCGGCGCCGGCGATGTCGCGCGCCTCGCGGTTCTGGCTCAGCTTGGACTTGCCCACCAGCGCGGTGAGCGCGATCTCGATGCCCACGATGTGCTGCAGCAGGCCGTTGATGAACTCGGGCGACGAATCGCCCATCTTCCAGGGCCGGGGCTCGGCGGCCTCGTGCTGGCGCGTCAGGCGCGCCACGATGCGGCGCACGAAGCGTTCGTCGTCGTGCACGGTCAGCACGCCGTGCGCATGCACCACCTCGTAGTTCCAGGTCGGCACCAGGCGGTGCGACTCGTGCTTGCTCGGATACCAGTTGGGCGAGATATAGGACTGCGGTCCGTGGAACACCACCATGACCGGCGTGCCCGTGGGGCAGCGCTGCCACAGCGGATTGGCGCGGGCCACATGGGCCGACAGCCGGCCGAACGGGCCCACCTCCGGGTCGAACTCGAACGGCAGGTGGTCGGCGTCCAGGCCCCCTTCGCCGTGGGTGACCAGGGTGCCCAGGGGGTGCTCGCGCAGGAGGCGCTGCAGGGCTTCGGGCCGGTTTTCGGCGAAATGCGGTGGGATGTACATGGGTGGGGCTCGGTCGGAATGCGGTGCACGAGACTGTCATGCAGAACCGGCACAATCCGAAGAGCCAGTTCTTCACCATTTCAATGGACCAGTTCCACCCCCCTGCCCCGCCCGGCACCGGCCGCCGCATCTACGACCTGCTGCGCGCGCAGATCGCCGACGGCACGCTGGCCGCCGGCGCGCGGGCCCCGTCCACCCGGGCCCTGGCCACGGACCTGGCGGTGTCGCGCACCACGGTCACCGCGGCCTACGAGCAACTGGCGGCAGAGGGCTTTCTGGTCACCGCCCCGGGGCGGGCGGCCCGCGTCGCCCTGGCGCCCGCCGCCGTCGCCCGGCC
>NZ_BAAJYT010000312.1:0-3898 GCF_057541515.1 Acidovorax sp. KNOB132 | reverse complement strand
GGCTTTCGCGGCACGGGCGGCGCGCTGGTCGAGGGCCCGAGGGGCAGCGCCAGCTGCACATCGGCCTGCCCCGCGCCGCCTTGCCGCGCAGGTGCGCGATGCGGTGCAGGCGTGGCTCATGCGCGATGCGCGCCAGCGCTTCACCGCGCGGCTGGACCACTTCGCGCCGCTGCTGGGCGTGCGCTGGAGCAGCCTGCGCCTGTCCAGCGCCCAGACGCGCTGGGGCAGCGCGCGCAGCGACGGCTCCATCCGCCTCAATTGGCGGCTGCTGCACTACCGCCCCGCGGTCATCGACTACGTGGTCGCCCACGAGCTGTCCCACCTGCGGGTGATGGACCACAGCCCGCGCTTTTGGGACACCGTGCGCAGCGTCGTGCCCGACTACGCCGACCTGCGAGGGCGCCTGCGCGACGAACCCGCGCCGCCCTGGGATTGACGCCGCGCCCAAGCCCCTGGCGCCAGTGCTTGAAAGCCCGCGCGGCCCGGTTGCGGGTGCTGACAAAATGCCGCGCATGACTTCCAAAGCTTCTTCCTCTTCCTCCGCTCCCGCTGCTCCCTCCACGGTTCCGGACGGCGGTCCGCAGCCGGCCGAAGGCTATGCGGGCGATGTGTCGCCACAGCTCGCATGGCAATGGGTGCAGTCGGGCCAGGCCGTGCTGGTAGACGTGCGCACCGATGCCGAGCGCGACTGGGTCGGCTTCGTGCCCGGCGCCGTTGCCGTGCCCTGGAAGCACTGGCCCGGCATGGCGCCCAACCCCCAGTACGACGCCGCCATCCTCGCCGCCGTGCCCCCGGGTCGCCAGGCCGTGCTGCTGTGCCGCAGCGGCGTGCGCTCTGTGGCGGCCGCGCGGCGCGCCACGGAGCTGGGGCTCAAGGCGTACAACATTCTGGAAGGCTTCGAGGGTGACCCCGACGAGAACGGCCACCGCAATCTGAAGGGCGGCTGGCGCTTTCGCGGCCTGCCGTGGCGCCAGGGCTGAGCGCGAAGGGCTCGCTGCCTTGCCATCGCCCGCCGCCGCGCCTGCCGCAACGAAAACGGGCCCGTGAGGGCCCGTTGGGAGGCGCGCGCCGCAGCGCGCTTTGACGGACGGTCAGAGCGCGGGAATGCGCAGCTTCTGGCCGGGGTAGATCTTGTCGGGGTGCGTCAGCATGGGCTGGTTGGCCTCGAAGATCTTGGGGTACTTGTTGGCGTCGCCGTAGAACTTCTTGGCGATGGCCGAGAGGGTGTCGCCGCGCACCACGTCGTGGTATTGCGCTTCGGGCTCGGGATTCGTGACGGACATCTGGTTGTCCACGCTGGTCACGCTGGCCACATTGCCGCAGCACAGGGTCACCTTCTCCTTGGCGGCCTGCGTGGGCGCTTCGCCCTTCACGGTGACCTTGCCCTCGGGGCCTGCGAACGCCACCTGGACGTTGCTCACGCCGAGGTTCTGCGAGGCGATGTAGGTCTCGATGGCCTTGCCCGCCTTGGCGTTCAGTTCGTCCTGCGTGGGGGCTGCCGCCGTTGCGGCCTGGGCATCCTTGCCGCCGAACAGTTTTTCGCCGGCTTCCTTGATGAAGCTGAAAAGTCCCATGTGCTGGCTCCTTGGTATGGTCTGTGGATCGGACCGGCCACTGTAGCGCCATCGCCAGTCCGGCCCGTGTCGGACAGCCGCCCGAAGGGCCAGGCAGCTCCCGCAAGCGGTGCCGCGTGCCGCGATATCCGCGAGCCGGCGCCGCAGAGTCCGCGTGTCGCGTGCGGGTAAACATGCGCGTCAAGGCGATTTGTAAAACTCGTGATAATCCCGCATGACTTTTCTGGCCATCGACGTCGGCAACACCCGCCTCAAATGGGCGATGTACGACGCTCCCCAGCCGGGCGCCGCAGTGCTCGCCCACGGCGCTGAATTCCTGGACAACATCGAACGGCTGGCGGAAAGCTCGTGGGCCGGGCTGCCCGTGCCCGAGCGCATGCTGGGCTGCGTGGTGGCGGGCGACGCCGTGCGTCGCCGCGTGATGGAGCAGATGGAGCTGTGGGACGTGCTGCCGCAGTGGGTGGTGTCGTCCGCGCAGGAGGCCGGCCTGGTCAATGGCTACGACCATCCCACGCGCCTGGGCTCGGACCGCTGGGTGGCCATGATCGGCGCGCGCCATCGCCTGCTGTCGCAGGGCCCGGCGCGCCCGCTGATCGTGGTGATGGTCGGCACGGCCGTGACGGTCGAGGCGATCGACGCGCAGGGCCGCTTCCTGGGCGGGCTGATCCTGCCCGGCCACGGGATCATGCTGCGGGCGCTCGAATCCGGCACGGCGGGCCTGCATGTGCCCACGGGCGAGGTGAGCCTGTTTCCCACCAACACGAGCGATGCGCTCACGAGCGGCGGCACCTACGCCATCGCCGGCGCGGTCGAGCGCATGGTGCAGCACATCACGCAGCACTGCGGCGAAGCGCCCGCCTGCATGATGACCGGCGGTGCGGGCTGGAAGATGGCGCCCAGCATGACCCGGCCGTTCGACTTGGTCGAGAACCTGATCTTCGACGGCCTGCTGGCCATCGCCGAGCAGCGCTTCGCAAAAACCGCCGCGGAGCGGGACGAGGGCCGGGACCGCCGCTGAAAGGCGGGGGCTAGCCTTCGGCCAGTTCGGTCTGGGCCAGCTCCACGCCCAGCCGCTCCAGCGCGTCGGCGGGCTGGGTGGTGGCGACTTCCTCGTACAGGCGCGTGGCGTCGCCCATGCGCTGGTCGCCTTCCAGGATGAGCAGCGCGTTGGCGTATTCGATCTTGCCGATCACCGAGTCCGGGTTGATGGCGAAGGCCTCCTCGAAAAGCCGCAGGCTGCTGGCCTTGCGGGCGCCATAGGTCATGCTGCCCACCATCTCGCCGACCTTGTCGATGATCTCGGCATGGAACACGGCCAGCGCCAGCCGCGCATCGGCATGGATGGGCGACAGCACGATGGCCTGCTCCAGCGTCTTGCGCACGCGGCTGCCCAGGCCCTGCGCCATGGCCTTGGCCACGCTAATCCCCTGGCTGTAGCGGCCGATGGCATAGGCATGCCAGAACCAGGCGTTGGGGTTGGTGGGCTCTGCCCGCATCTGCTCGCTGGCCCGCTCGGCCGCTTCGGTCAGCAGCGCCAGGCGCCGGTCCTCGTGCGGCTCCAGGTAGTTCGCATAGACGATGGTGGCCTTGTTGGCCACGGTGATGCCGGCACCGCCGGCCGCCAGCCCGGCGCGGGCCGCCTCCTCGAAGGCACCGCGGTGAAAGAGCACCCAGGCGTCGAGCACGGCGGCATCGTCCGGACAGGGCTCGGCATCGCCCGCATGCAGGCGCTTCCATTGGCTGCGCACCGAAGCGGCGGTGAAGGGGTAGGCGTCGGAGTACGGGAAGGGCGTCCAGGGCTTCACGGTGCGTCTCCTCGGGGTGGGGGTGGGTCGGTCAGGCGGCCAGGGCCTGGGTGCTGTAGGCGCCGCTCAGCGCCTGCAGGTGCTCGCGCTGGCTGTCTTCCAGGTAGGGCATGAGCAGGTCCAGCACATGGTGCGCGCCGCGCAGCAGGGCGCTCTGCGCGCTCTCGGGCTCCAGCGCGTGCCGCGGATCGCTCACGTATTCGAAGCTCAGCCAGTAGGTCAGCACCACCACCATGCTGGTGGCCATGGAGCCGGCATCGCGGGTGCCCAGGCGCAGGGCGCCGGTGCGCTCCATGCCGCCCAGCAACGTGCGCAGGGCCTGGGTCTTGCGCCCGAGCAGGGTCTGGAAGTGGGTCTCCAGGCGGCGGTTGCGGGACAGCAGGTCGTTCAGGTCGCGGTACAGGAAGCGGTACTGCCAGATCAGTTCGAACAGCGTGTGCAGGAAGAACCAGGCGTCTTCCACGTCGCGCACGCTGTCGGCAGCATCCAGCAGCTCGTTCAGGGCCGCCTCGTAGCGCG
>NZ_BAAJYT010000311.1:0-3920 GCF_057541515.1 Acidovorax sp. KNOB132 | reverse complement strand
CAACGGCGCGGCCACCTCGGCACTCACCAACCGAGCAGTGCAGCCCCTACACCGTGCACTACGCCTACGACACCGTGGCGTCTGGCCAAGGGCACGGGCGCCACCACGTCGATGGCGGGCGGCAAGAGCTGGTTCTTCCTCACGGCGGACTATGCGTTCGGCCATGCACTGGAGGCCGATGCGAGCACGGTGGTCAAGGCCAAGGGCGGCACGGTGGTGGGCAGCGTCAAGCACCCGCTCAACGCCTCGGACTTCTCGTCCTTCCTGCTGCAGGCGCAGAACTCCAAGGCCCAGGTGCTGGGCCTGGCGAACGCGGGTGGCGACACCATCAACTCCATCAAGGCCGCCAAGGAGTTCGGCATCGGCAAGAGCATGAAGCTCGCAGGCTTGCTGATCTTCTTCAGCGACATCCACAGCCTGGGCCTCAAGACCACCGAGGGCCTGCAGTTCACGACGAGCTGGTATTGGGACCTGAACGACGACACGCGCAAGTTCGCCGACAAGTTCATGGAAAAGACCAAGCGCCGTCCGACCGAGATCCAGGCGGCCGACTACTCGGCCACCATGAACTACCTGAAGGCCGTCGAAGCCGCCAAGAGCACCGATGCCGACAAGGTGATGCAGGCCTGGCGCGGCATGAAGATGAACGACTTCTTCGGCTCCGGCACGCTGCGCCCCGATGGCCGCTACGTGCACGACATGTACCTGATGCAGGTGAAATCACCGGCCGAATCCAAGGGTGCATGGGATTACTACAAGCTCGTCAAGAAGCTGCCCGGCGAGGAAGTGTTCGCCACCCAGGCCGAGAGCAAGTGCGCGGCCTGGAAATGACACCCATGACGCGCCGCCCGTTCCGCTGACCCTCTTTTTTCACCGCTTCACCGCCACTCGCGCCCTCCCATGCAAATCTTCGGTGTCTCACTGCCGGGCCTGTTGAGCCAGCTTCTGCTGGGGCTGGTCAACGGGTCGTTCTACGCCATCCTCAGCCTGGGGCTGGCGGTGATCTTCGGCCTGCTCAACGTGATCAACTTCGCGCACGGCGCACTGTTCATGCTGGGCGCGATGCTCACCTGGATGGGCATGACCTACCTGGGCATCAACTACTGGGTGATGCTGCTGGCGGCGCCGGTGGTGGTGGGCATCCTGGGGGTGCTGATCGAGCGGCTGCTGCTGCGCTGGATCTACAAGCTCGACCACCTCTACGGCCTGCTGCTGACCCTCGGGCTCACGCTGCTGATCGAGGGGGTGTTCCGCTCCATCTACGGCGTCTCTGGCCTGGGGTACGACACGCCCGAACTGCTGGAAGGCGCGACCAACCTCGGCTTCATGATCCTGCCCAACTACCGCGCCTGGGTGGTGGTGGCCTCGCTCGTGGTGTGCGTTGGCACCTGGTACGTGATCGAAAAGACCAAGCTCGGCGCCTACCTGCGCGCCGGCACCGAGAACCCGCGCCTGGTGGAGGCCTTCGGCGTGAACGTGCCGGTGATGATCACGCTCACCTACGCGTTCGGCGCGGCGCTCGCCGCGTTCGCGGGCGTGCTGGCCGCGCCGGTGTACCAGGTCACGCCGCTCATGGGGCAGAACCTCATCATCGTGGTGTTCGCCGTGGTGGTGATCGGCGGCATGGGTTCGATCATGGGCTCCATCCTCACCGGGCTGGGCCTGGGCGTGATCGAAGGGTTCACCAAGGTGTTCTATCCCGAGGCTTCTTCCACCGTGGTGTTCGTCATCATGGTGATCGTTCTCCTCATCCGCCCCGCCGGCCTGTTCGGCAAAGAGAGATAAGCAGGGGCCGCACGCATGAACTCCCAAAAACTCGCCCCCATCGGCTACGGCCTGCTGCTTGCCGCCCTGCTGGCGGCGCCCTTCCTGGGCGCCTACCCGGTCTTCGTGATGAAGCTCATGTGCTTCGCGCTGTTCGCCTCGGCGTTCAATTTGCTGCTGGGCTATACCGGGCTGCTGTCGTTCGGCCATGCGGCCTTTTTGGGCGGCGCGGCCTACGTGGCCGGCCACGCCATCAAGGTCTGGGGCCTCACGCCCGAACTGGGCCTGCTGGCCGGCACCGCCGGCGGCGCGCTGCTGGGGCTGCTGTTCGGCTGGCTGGCCATCCGGCGCCAGGGCATCTATTTCTCGATGATCACGCTGGCGCTGGCGCAGATGCTGTTCTTCGCCTGCCTGCAGGCGCCGTTCACGGGCGGGGAGGACGGCCTGCAGGGCGTGCCGCGCGGCAAGCTCTTCGGGCTCATCGACCTGTCCAGCGACCTCACCATGTACTACGTGGCACTGGTGGTGGTGGTGCTGGCCTTCCTGCTGATCGTGCGCACCATCCACTCGCCGTTCGGCCAGGTGCTCAAGAGCATCAAGGAAAATGAGCCGCGTGCCATTTCGCTGGGCTACGACACGCACCGCTTCAAGCTGCTGGCCTTCGTGATCTCGGCCGCGCTCGCCGGGCTGGCGGGCTCGCTCAAGACCCTGGTGCTGGGCTTCGCCACGCTGTCCGACGTGCATTGGACGGCCTCGGGCCAGGTCATCCTGATGACGCTGGTGGGCGGCCTGGGCACGCTGTCGGGCCCGCTGGTCGGGTCGGCCGTGGTCGTGCTGCTGGAAAACAAGATCGGCGAGTTTGGGCACCTGGTCGCCTCGATCACGGGCGTGGACTGGTTCAACACCCTGGGCGAGTCGGTCACCATGGTCACCGGCCTCATCTTCGTGGTGTGCGTGCTGGCCTTCCGCCGCGGGATCATGGGCGAGATCATCGCGCGCCTGCCGCGGCGCGCCGGGCGCAAGGCCTGAGCCCAAGGGGGGTGAAGCGCGCGGGGTACGCGGCTGACTCCGGGGCGATTCGCATAGGCCCCTGTTGCGGCTACAGCCGCAGCGGCCGGGCGTAGCCGGTCATCTCCAGGTAGCCGCGCCCCATCGCGCGGCCGGCCCCGTCCCGCAGCTCGCTCAGGCCCTCCCAGTAGATGGCGCCCGTCGAGGCCTGGCTGTCCAGCTCCTGCGCATCCAGCAGCGCATGCACTTCGAACGATCCGGCCGGCGTGTCCACGCGCCACTGCACCGGGTAGCGTGCCTGGCTGGCGGGGCTGGTCCAGTGGCGCTGCGGGGTGAACGCGACGGCTTGCGGCCCGAACACCTGCGTGGTGCCCCCGGCCGCGCGCAGTGAGCCGCCAGCCCAGAGCGCCGAACCGTCGCCGCGCCGCAGGCGAAACGCCGTGAGCGCGCTGCCGTCCTGCAGGTTCATGCCGATCCAGTCCCAGCCCACGGCATCGGGGTGCACCAGTGCATCGCTCCATTCGTGGTCCAGCCAGGCGCGGTTGTCCAGGCTGCCCGGTGCCGCGGCCTCCAAGGCCATGCGCCGGCCCGCGAGCTGCAGGTGCCCGGTCACGGACATTTGTGGCTGGCTGTAGTAGTAGCTGGCCTGGGTGGCGTCCGGGCCCTTGCGCGACAGGCCCTGTGCGCCCTGCAGCAGCACGGGCTGCGTGGTGTCGAATTGCAGGTCCAGCGCGAAGTCGGCCGCGCGAACCTGGGCCGCATAGCGGCTCCCCGCACCGCGGGGAGTGCGAGCCAGCGTCCAGTCGCCCAGGCGGATGTCGGTGTCGGCTTCGCTGGCTCCGGCGATGCCGAAGCCGGCGCGCGCGATGCGCTGGTCATGGTGCAGCGCGGTGCCGCCCAGGTCGGTCAGCGCGGCATGCGCGAACACCAGTTGTCTGGCGGCGAAGGCCGACTGCAGCGGCTGCGCGGCCTCGACCCGCGAGCGAAAGAACGTCACCTGAAACCCCCACAGCTGCCCCGCCGCGCGCGCCTGTCCGGTGATGTACCACCACTCGGTGCGCAGCGCCGGATGGCTGCCATGGTCCTGCGGGAACACCAGCGTGCGGGGCGCGAGGGCGTGGGCGGGCAGCCAGGGCGCGCGCCCGCCA
>NZ_BAAJYT010000310.1:0-3940 GCF_057541515.1 Acidovorax sp. KNOB132 | reverse complement strand
CCCCCGCAGCGCCGGCCAGGCATGCGGCTGCCAGCAGCGCGGCGCCGCAACGCAGGGCGAAGGCGCCGGCCGGGCGGGTGCGGAAATTGGGAAGCGACGAAGTCATGGCGTGTCTTTGACATGGCTGTTGAGCATGGACGGGTCGCAGCCTGCGGCGCCGCCCCGTTGCCATTGTGAGGGCCCGGGCCTCAATCCACGGGCGTCGAGATGATCCAGCCCTCCAGCGGGTCCAGCCCCGGCGGCAGGCCGTACAGCGCATCGCCCTGCCGGTGGCGCTGCTCCGCCCAGGCGGCCTGCACCAGGCACAGCACGGCGTCCAGGCGGTCGCCGCTGGCGTCGTCCACCAGCGCATCGCGCTGCGCGTGCGTGAGCTTGAGCCGCAGCCCCAGCCGGGTGGCGCCGTTCTCCAGCGCCGTGACCAGGTCCTTGCGGGCGATGAGGCGGTCGGGCGTCTGCTTGGCGCGGTCGTCGCTCTTGTAGCTGCGCCGGGCCAGGATCTCGCGCGCCAACAGGCCGGGGTAGGCCTCCAGCGCCACGCGGGCCGGATCGCCCGCATGCAGGCCGGGCAGGTGCACGCCGGCATCGAGCAGCAGCGGCACGCCCGCGTGCAGCATGTAGGCGACGGGCGGGTTGACCCACTTCATCGACGGGCTGGAGCCCGCCGGCCCATCGGCGGCGCGGTGGGCGAACTTGGCCCCCGCCGGCGCGCATCGCAGAATGCCGCGAAGGTGTCGCGGATCTGCGCGCGGCTCAGGCCCCGGTAGTGCTGCATGCTCGCGTGCCAGGTGAGCGGCCAGCCCAGGTGCGCCAGCAGCTCGCGCGGCAGGCCGAACGGCAGGTCGAACCCGCCCACCCAGGTGCGCGGCTCGGCCAGCCAGCGGCCGAAGCCGGCCAGGGTGTCGAAGGTCTCCAGCCCCGACAGCACCACGCGCGCGCCGGCCAGTTGCCCGCTGGCGACCACGATGGGTTTGCGCCGGCTGGGGCTGCTGGAGAAATCGCAGCCGATCAGCATCGGCATCGGCATCGGCAGCGGCGGCACGGCGCTGTCACCCGCATCCATGCCCTACCCCAGCGCCAGGGCGGTGACGCCCGCCGCGATCAGCACCGCGCCCGCGATGCGCGCGGCCCGGTCGCCCTCGCCCAGCAGGTGGCCGCCGATGAGGGCGGCGAACAGCATCGACACCTCGCGCGCCGGCGCCACGTGCGACAGCGGGGCCTCCTGCATGGCGTACAGCACCAGCACGTAGGCCACCGGGCTCACCGCCGCCACCAACAGGGCGAAGCGCCACTGCACGCGCCAGAGCACGCGCGCGGCCGGCAGGTCGCGCAGCACCACGGGCGCGAGCACCGCCACCCGCACGAAGTTGCCCATGTAGTCCACGAGGATGGGCGACATGCGCAGCACCTTCACCGCGTAGCCGTCCACCACCGTGTAGCTGGCGATGAACGCGCCGGTGAGCACGCCGTAGCGGATGCCCGCATGCACCCGCTGCCGCGCGGCCGGGTCGTGCGCGGCGCGCAGCAGCGCGGGGCCGCCGGCGATGAGGAACACCCCGCCCACCACGCCCGCGATGCCCAGGCCCCCGAGCAGCGAGATCTGCTCGCCCAGGAACGTGATGGCGACGAGCGACGACATCAGCGGCCCCGAGCCGCGCGCGAGCGGGTACACCACGGTCAGGTCGGCCTGGCGGTAGCCGCGCAGCAAGATGACGTAGTACGCCACGTGCAGCAGCCCGCTGGCCACGACGAAGCCCCATTCCCTGGCGCCCCATTCGGGCACGGCGTCGCGCCCGAGCCACCAGCCCAGCGGCGCCCAGCCCAGCATCATCAGCACCGAGGTGAAGAAGGCAAAGCGCGAATCGCCGCCCGCTTTCTTGGCCGCGATGTTCCAGCATGCGTGGATGAGCCCGGCCAGCAGGATGAGGGCGAAGGCGTTGAAGGTCACGGTGGTGAAACGGGGGAGAGGAAGCCTGAATGCAGAAGGCCGCAGCGCACGGCGCCTGCGGCCTCGGAAGACGGGTGGGGGACGGGGGAGGCAGGCCCGCCTAGGCGCGGCCGATGATGGACGCCGTGGCCATCAGTTCTTCCAGCAGCGCGAACGACACGCGGCCCGACACCGAGTACGGGTCCAGCTCGGGCTTTTCGGAGTATTTGAGCAAGATGGAATGGTTGATCCGGGTCAGGTTGACCTGGCCCATGGTCCAGCCGCCGAAGCGGCGCTCGTGGATCTCCTCGAAGTGCAGCAGCTCCACGTCCTTGTGCCGCGGGTCCTTCTGGATGTGGCCGTACAGGGCGCTCACCGCGGAGCGGCCGCCCTCGATCGCCTGCAGGAACACGCCCCCGCCGTAGCAGAGCACGCCGGTGATGCCGCAGGTGGGGTTGTGCTGGCGCGACTGGCTGAGGATGGCTTCGATGGCGTCGGGCGAGGTGTCCACGGCGCGGCTGGCGTAAAGCAGTCGGACGAGCATGTCAGTTCCTTCCGGGAATGAGCGAGAGGAATTCGCGGCGCAGGGCCGGGTCCTTGAGGAACACGCCGCGCATGACGGAGTTGAGCATCTTGCTGTCCATCTCGCGCACGCCGCGCCAGGACATGCAGAAGTGGCTGGCCTCCATCACGATCGCCAGGCCGTCGGGCTGGGTCTTTTCCATGATGAGGTCGGCCAGCTGCACCACGGCCTCTTCCTGGATCTGGGGGCGGCCCATGACCCAGTCCACCAGCCGCGCGTATTTGGACAGGCCGATGACGTTGGTGTGCTCGTTGGGCAGCACGCCGATCCAGATCTTGCCCATCACGGGGCAGAAGTGGTGGCTGCAGGCGCTGCGCACGGTGATCGGGCCGACGATCATCAGCTCGTTCAGGTGCTCGGCGTTGGGGAACTCGGTGATGGCCGGCTGCTGCGCGTAGCGGCCCTTGAAGACCTCGTTGAGGTACATCTTGGCCACGCGCCGCGCGGTGTTCTGGGTGTTGTGGTCGGTCGCCGTGTCGATGACCAGGCTGTCGAGCACGCCCTGCATCTTGGCCTCGACCTCGTCGAGCAGCAGTTCCAGCTCGCCGGGCTCGATGAACTCGGCAATGTTGTCGTTCGCATTGAAGCGCTTGCGTGCCGCGGCCAGCCGTTCGCGGATTTTGACGGAAACGGGCGTGCCCTCTTCGGGCGGCGCGTCGTTCGATTCGGCGGCGAGTTGTCTGAACATGGGCGGCATCGTACCAGCGAATGCCCGCCCCGGCTTGCCGAGTGTTTTTTGGCCCCCAGCGCATATTCCTCTAGGGCGTATAGCTATGAAAATAATAGCAACAAACCCAAGCCGCACCGGCTCAGTAGCGGTTGCCGGTCACCCAGAGCGCGGCGCGCATGATGGCGAAGGCGATGCGGTCCAGCGCGCGCTGGCGCCAGGGACGCTCCGCATAGGCGCGCGGGTCCATGCGCTGGCCGGCATGCTCCATGGCGTGCACCAGGCGTTCGCGCAGGTCGGCGGCGAAGCCCGCGTCCTCGATCACCACGTTGGCCTCGCGCGCCAGCAGCAGCGACAGCGGGTCCAGGTTGGACGAGCCCACGGTGGCCCAGGGGTGTTCGCCCAGCGCATCGACCACCGCCACCTTGGCGTGCAGGAAGCTGGGCGAATACTCGTGGATCTCCACGCCGGCCTTGAGCAGCGCGCCGTACACGGGCCGGGCCGCGTGGTACTGCATGAAGTATTCGTAGCGCCCCTGCAGCAGCAGGCGCACGCGCACGCCGCGGCGCGCGGCCAGCACCAGCGCGCGGCGCAGCTTGCCGCCGGGCACGAAGTAGGCGTTGGCGATGATGATCTCGTGCCGCGCGTTGGCGATGGCGCGGCGGTAGGCGCGTTCGATGCGGCTGCGGTTGCGCAGGTTGTCGCGCAGCACCAGCGCGGCCCGCATGCGGGGGCCCGCGTCGTCCGCGTCCTCCTGCGCGCGCCG
>NZ_BAAJYT010000309.1:0-3953 GCF_057541515.1 Acidovorax sp. KNOB132 | reverse complement strand
CGCCGACGACCAGCTCGCCCTTCTTTTTGATGTCGGCCAGCTGGTCGGCGTGGGCCACGCCCGATACGGCGAACGCGGCGGCGACCAGGGATGCGATGAAGCGGATGCGCATGGTGTTCGTGGAAGGTGTTCAGGTAGATAGGAAAGAACACCGACACGCTGATGAGGAACAGCTTGGCCGACTCGTCGATGCCAAACCACAGGATCACCAGCGGAATGAGCGCCAGCGCCGGAATGTTGCGCACCATCTGGATGGTGGAGTCGAGCAGCGTCTCGGCCAGGCGCAGCGAGCCGGTGAGCAGCCCCAGCACCAGCCCCAGGCCGCCGCCGATCGCCAGGCCCGCCAGCACGAGGGCGCACGCGCCCGACACCATCAGCGGCCAGAAATTGGACAGCGGCGCCTGGGTGTGCGCGAACAGGAACGGCAGCGCCACGGCCACGGTGGCCAGCGCGGCGGCGAAAGCGTTGAACAAAGGCATGGGGCGGTTGGCCAAGGCAAAGGGCCGATCATAGGCAGGGCCGCCCGTTCGGCCCCTCGGGCACCCATGGGACAATCCCGCCCATGCATGCATTGTTTGAAGAAACCGGCAAATTTCTCGCCGGACGCATCCTTTCCGAGGCCGAAAGCTCCGCCCAGATCGAGCTCGACTCGGGCAAACGGGTGAAGGTCAAGGCCGCCCACCTGCTGATCCGGTTCGAAAAACCCGCCCCGGCCGAGATGCTCGCCCAGGCGCAGGCCGTGGCCGCGTCGATCGAACTCGACCTGGCCTGGGAGTTCGCCCCCGAGGACGAATTCGGCTTCGCCGACCTGGCGCGGGACTATTTCTCCGAGAACGCCACCCTCGTCCAGCAGGCCGGCGCGCTGTTCGCGCTGTACGAGGCGCCGCACTACTTCCGCCGCGCGGGCAAGGGCCGCTTCAAGAAGGCGCCGGCCGAGATCCTTCAGCAGGCGCTGGCCGCCATCGAGAAAAAGAAGCTCGTGCTGCAGCAGATCGCCGACTGGGCCGAGCAGCTCGGCCGGGGCGAATGCCCGCAGCCGATCCGCGAGCAGCTCTACAAGATCCTGTTCCGCCCCGACAAGAACGCGCCCGAGTACAAGGCCGTGGTGGAGGCCAGCCGCGCCACCCACCTGCCACCGCTCGATCTGCTGCAGCGGGCCGGCGCCATCGACTCGGCCTACCAGTTCCACTGGAAGCGCTTCCTGTTCGACAACTTTCCCAAGGGCACCGGCTTTGCGGCGATCACCGCGCCGCAGCCGCCCGAGGACCTGCCGCTGGCGCCCGTGCAGGCGTATTCCATCGACGACTCCCAGACGACCGAGATCGACGACGCGCTGTCGGTGCAGGGCCTGGGTACGGGCACCGTGGTGCTGGGCATCCACATCGCGGCGCCGGGCCTGGCCATCGTGCCGGGCACGCCGCTCGACCAGCTGGGGCGCAACCGCCTGTCCACGGTGTACATGCCCGGCTACAAGATCACCATGCTGCCCGACGAGGTGGTGAAGATCTACACCCTGGACGAAGGCCGCGCCAACCCGGCCGTGTCGCTCTACGTGACCATCGACGAGGCCACGCTCGAAGTCACCGGCACCGAAACCAAGCTGGAACGCGTGCCCGTGGCGGCCAACCTGCGCCACGACCAGCTGGACCACATCGTCACCGAAGCTTGGCTGACCGACCCCACGGTGCAGGCCCCGGAAGCCCCCCAGCGCTTGCTGGAGCTGCGCGGGCAGCTATCGTTTCTGTACCGCCTGGCCCAAAGCCTCAAGGCCCAGCGCGAGGTGGTGCGCGGCAAGCCCGAGACCTTCAACCGGCCGGACTACAACTTCCGCCTCACCGGCAACGACGGCGCCGAGCCGCAGGGCCGCGAGACCGTCTCGATCACCACGCGCCGGCGCGGCGCCCCGCTGGACCTGATCGTGGCCGAGGCCGCCATCGTGGCCAACAGCACCTGGGGCGGCCTGCTGGCCGACCACGGCGTGCCCGGCGTCTACCGCAGCCAGGCCAGCCTGGCGCCCGGCGTGAAGGTGCGCATGGGCACCAAGGCGCTGCCGCACGCGGGCATCGGCGTCAAGAGCTACGCCTGGGCGACCTCGCCGCTGCGCCGCTACGTGGACCTGGTGAACCAGTGGCAGATCATCGCGTGCGTGCGCCACGGCAAGACCGCCGCGCTGGCCGCGCCGTTCAAGCCCAAGGACGCGGATCTGTTCTCCGTCATCAGCAGCTTCGATGCGGCCTACAGCGCCTACAACGGCTACCAGGCCGGCATGGAGCGCTTCTGGACGTTGCAATACCTGCAGCAGAACGGCATCACGGAGATCGAGGCCACCGTGTTCAAGGAAGGCCCCGGGGGGAGCTTCCTCGTGCGGGCCGACACGCTGCCGCTGGTGCTGCCCGTGCTGGGCGCGCAGAACCTGCCGCGCGGCGCGCGGGTGCGCGTCAAGCTCGGTGAGATCGACGAGATCACGCTCGACGTGAACGGCACGGTGCTGGAGCGCCTGGACAGCCCCGCCGACAGCGCCGAGGCCACGCCGCAGGGCGACGAGGCGGGCGAGGACGACGAAGAGGCCGTGGCCGGCCCCATCGCCATCGCGGTGGACGTGAACGAAACCGAGGCCGGCGCCAGCGCCAGCACGGATAATCGGGCGCCGTGAAACTGCCCGCCTTCTTCCAACGATTCAGCACGCTGCAGCTGGCGCTCGGCGTGTCCATCGCCGTGCATGCGGTGCTGCTGTCGGTGCGGTTCATCGACCCCGAGAGCTTCAACCGCGTCTTCCAGGACACGCCGCTGGAAGTGATCCTGGTCAACGCCAAGTCCAGCGAGCGGCCGGACAAGGCCCAGGCGATCGCGCAGTCGTCGCTGGCCGGAGGCGGCGAGGCCGCCAAGGGCCGCGCGACCAGCCCCCTGCCCTACTCGGCCCTCACGGCGGTGGGCGACGATTTCGAGGAGGCCCAGCGCAAGCTCGACGCCATGCAGGAGCAGCAAAGCCAGCTGCTGGCCCAGCTGCGCAAGCAGCTCGCCACCCTGCCGGTGCCCGACCCGCGCCAGCCGAGCCAGAGCGCCGACGCGCTGGCGCAGGAGGAAAAGCGCCGCCAGCTCATCAAGCTGCTGGCCGAGATCGAAAAGCGCATCAACGAAGAGAACGCCCGCCCCAAGAAGCGCTACATCAGCCCCGCCACGCGCGAGGAGGTCTACGCGATCTACTACGACGGGCTGCGCCGCAAGATCGAGGACAAGGGCACCGACAACTTTCCCGAACAGGGCGGCAAGAAACTCTACGGCGAGCTGACGATGATCGTGACCGTCAACCACGACGGCACGGTGCTGGAGACCGAGATCGTGCAGGGCTCGGGCAACCGCCTGCTCGACAACCGCGCCCAGGCCATCGCCCGCTCGGCCGGGCCGTTCGGCGTGTTCGGCCCCGCCATGCGGGCCAAGGCCGACCAGATCGCCGTGGTCTCGCGCTTCAAGTTCACGCGCGACCAGACCCTGGAAACCAGCGTGCGCTGACGCCGCGCCCCCTTCGCCGTACGTCCTGCGCCGTACTTTCCTTGCCGCTTTTCTTCCGCACGACACCCCGATGACTTCGCCCGTGGATTCCTACTGCGTGATGGGCAACCCGGTCGAGCACAGCCGCTCGCCCTGGATCCATGCGCGCTTCGCCGAACTCACCGGCGTGCGCCTGTCGTATGCCCGCCGGCTGGTGCCGCTGGACGGCTTCCCGCAGGCCCTGGCCGACTTCGCCGCGGCGGGCGGGCGCGGCTGCAACGTGACCGTGCCCTTCAAGCTCGACGCCGCACGGCTGGCCGCCCAGGGCAGCGAGCGGGTGCGGCTGGCCGGTGCGGCCAACACCCTCACCTTCGGCGACGACGGCCGCATCGCCGCCGACAACACCGACGGCCTGGGCCTGGTGGCCGACATCGTGCGCAACGCCGGCGTGCCGCTGGCGGGCA
>NZ_BAAJYT010000308.1:0-4007 GCF_057541515.1 Acidovorax sp. KNOB132 | reverse complement strand
GCCGTTCAGGCGCCAGCCGATCTCCAGCAGCCGCTCGGGTGTGATGGACTGGCCCGCATGCAGCCAGGTGCCCACGGCCTGGGCGGCGTCGGCCCAGGCGTCTTCCGTGCCCACGCCATCGGTGCGCAGCACCAGCGACAGGCCGCTGCGCCAGGCGTTCACCTCGGCGCGCAGGCCCGCGTTCTTGCGCAGCACGCCCAGGCATTCCTGCCAGCCTACGGCCACGCCGTCCAGCCGCGCGGCCAGGCGCGCCTGCTGCGGCGGGTTCCAGCGGGGGGCCTGCAGCAGGTTGGACAGCAGCGCCACGGGCGTGCCCGTCAGATCGACGGCGGGATGGTCCCGCACGGCGGCCGGCACGTTGTGCAGCTGCAGGTTGTGCGACAGGTCCAGCAGCTGCAGCACGGGCATGCGGGCCATGGCCTCGGGCACGTTCTGCAGGCCGCAATGCGTGAGGATCACGGTCGCCAGCCGCGGCGCCTGCGCCAGCGATTCGGGCAGCTCGCGCAGGCTGAAGTTGGCCGACAGGTCCAGCATTTCGAGGTGCTGCAGCCAGGCCAGCGCCTGCGGCACTTCGGTGACCACGCAGTTGCGCGCCGTGAGGGTGCGCAGACCCCGGCACAGCGCCAGGGTCTCGGGCAGGCGGTGAAAGCCCGTGTTGTCCGACACGTCCAGGTGCTTGAGATGGCGCAGGCGGTCCAGCCCGGGCGGCAGGGAGGACAGGCGCAGCACGCGCAGGTCCAGTTGCCAGCCCTCCTCGCCCAGGGCGTGGCAGGCCAGCACGCGCCTGACCGCCTCCTGGCGGCGTTCGGCGAACGTGGCGGCGGTTTCACTGTCGTCTTCCAGGTCCGCTTCGGGGGTGCGCAGGCGACCGAGCATGCGGGCCCACAGGCCCTGCTGGCGGGGCGGCGGCCGGTTGGGATCGGCATCGCACCATTCCTGCAGTTCGCGCATCCAGCGCTCCATTTCGGGGGTTTCGGTGCCAGCGCGGCCGGCGGCCCGGGCAGCGCCGTGCCCCTGGCCTGCATGGTGGCGGCGCAGGAAGCGGAAGGCCGATGCGCCCTCGCTGGTCGCGGCGCTGCCCTCGGCACCGGGGCTGTGGGGTACGCGGGCAAGGACGTCGGTGGTCGCGTTCATGGCATGGGCACGCGGGCAAACGCGTGGTGAAAGGGTTGGTGATGGAGCAAACCCGTCCAATTGCGACGGGATGTATCCAATCTACGGACCCCGCCCCCCGCGCCATGGTGCGGATGCGATGCCTTGGCCGCGCATGCGAAATTTCAGCGCGGCAGCAGGGTGCGAAGGGCTTCCTCCATCCCCTGCACCACGGCGTCGAAAAGCGCGTGCGGCACGCCGCCGGCAGGGGCGGAGGCGAAAACCGCCGCATCGGTCAACGCGCCGTCGGCCACCGTCCCGTCCGTCGCCACCTGCCCGGTCATGGCTTCGGCGTCCAGCGCGACGGGCGGCAACCCATGCTGCTGCAGGGCCCAGTCCATCGCCATCAGCGCGGCCGGGCCATTGCCCTCTTCGAAGGGGCGCAGGCTCTCCACCGCCCGGTACAGCAGCGTGGCCCGCTCCGTGGCCGCCAGCGGAGAAGCCGGCGCGTCGCCCTGGGCCAGCCAGGTGTCCAGCGCGGCGAGATGGCCGGGCAGTGCGCGGACCGGGGGATAGTCGAGGTGGCTGCCGGTGAGGCCCTGCGCATCGGCCGGGATGCGCTGGAACTCCATCGCCCGCAGCTGCGCCCCGCCGGCGGGACGGCCGTTCAGGCGCCAGCCGATCTCCTGGATGCGCTCGGTCGTGATCGGCAGGCCCTGGCTCAGCCAGCGCTGCACAGCCGCGTCCGCATCGGCCCAGGCGGCCTCGGTGCCCGCGCCGTCGATGCGCAACGCCTGAGAGAGCGCATTGCGCGCCTGATCCATCGCCGCACGCGATGCGCTGGCGTCCTGCAGCAAGGGCGCACAAGCCCGCCAGGCGCTCGACAGTGGTCCCACGCGGGTTTCCAGCGCGGCGCGCTGCCCGGGGGACCACGGCACGGGCTGCAGCAAGCGGTCCGTGAGCGCCACCGGCGTGCCCTGCAGTGCGAGCGCAACGTGGCTCTCGCGCAGGCCGGGCGGCAGCGTGTGCAGGCCGCGGTTGTGCGACACATCCACGGTCCGCAGCGCCGGCATGTCCGCCATGCCCGGCGGCAGGTGGCTCACGTCGCAATGCGGCACGCGCAGCTCCCGCAGGCGGGGGGCTTGCGCCATGGCCTGCGGCAGTGCCTTGAGAAAAGGGTTGGCCGACAGATCGAGCGTTTCAAGATTCGGCAACTGGAACAGGGAGGGCGGCACGTGGCTGACAAAGCCGTTGCAGGCCGTGAGGCTGCGCAGGTTCCGGCACCCGGCCAGCCCTTCGGGCAGGGATTGCAGGCCGGTGTTGTTCGACAGGTCCAGCGCCTCCAGATGCGCCAGCCGTTCCAGGCCCGGCGGCAGGCTGGAGAGTCCCAGCCCGCTCAGATCGAGCGTGCGGCCATCGGCGCCTTGCGCATGGCAGGCGAGCAAGCGCTGCATCGCCACCTCCCGGCGCTCCGCGAGCAGGGGAAGGCCATCGTCCGCCTTCTCCGCCCTGGCCTTGCGCCCCAGCGCCCGCAGGCGCCCGAACAGCCCATGGTGGCCCGACACGGCCCGGTGCGGATCGGCGTCGCACCAGCGTTGCAGCTCCTGCTTCCACCGAACCGTGTCGAAGGACGCTGCGCGGGGCGGTATCGCCCCCGGTGCAGCGGCCACCGCGCGCGATCGCAGCGCCTGGGCGTGGGTGTCGGCAGAGGCCGGCGTGGAGCGCGAGGGAGGCGATGGCACCGCAGCGGAGGGCGGGGCTTCGGAGCGGTGCGTGAACGGCTCCTGTTTGAACAGGGTGGAAAGCGATGTCATGGCAGGGCGGACACGCGGCAAGCGCGTCGCGGGCAGGGGGTGGGCAGGCCCGCGGGACGGGCCAGTGGACCCGCAATCTACGAAGTCGGCCGGCTCCGCTCCGCCCGGAATGCGAATGCAATGCCCGCCATGCGAAGCGACCCGCGCGCAAGCCGCGCCGCTTCCCCTCTTGCAAAAAAGCGCAGCGCGCCCCTGCCGCTTTCAATGCCGCGTCAATGCCGGGGATCGGTCGCCAGCAGCCACTCCACCAGCGCGCGCAGATCGGCCTGCAGCCGCGCGAAACCGGCCGGCTCGATGGCCAGCGTGCGCTCGTCCATGTAGAGCTTGCGGTTGATCTCCACCTGGATGCTGTGGCGGTGGGTCGCCGGGTGGCCGTAGCGGCGCACCAGCTCCACGCCCTTGTAGGGGTGGTTGTAGTCCACGCTGTAGCCGCGCTCGCGCAGAAAGGCGCAGATCGCCTGCGACAGCGCCGGGCTGGCGGTGGTGCCGTCGCGATCGCCGATCACGAAATCCGCATGGTGCAGGCCCGGGTGCAGCGTGGCATGGCTGGCGGCCACGGCGGGCATGGAGTGGCAGTTGATGTGGATGCTGTAGCCGTGGCGGGCATGGGCCTCGTCGATCGCCCGGGCCACGGCCGCGTGGTAGGGGCGCCAGCAGCGGTCGATGCGTGCGCGCGCTTCTGCCACGGAGAGCAGCCGGTCGTAGATGGGCACGCCCTCGTCCGTGAACTTCCAGATCAGCCCCTTGCCCAGCCGCACCTTCTGCAGCACGACGGGATCGGTGGTGACGGGATCGGTCCACGCGGTGTCGAACCCGGCCTCGAACATGCTGGCATCGACCTCGGTGGTGTCGCGGTTGGCGTCCAGGTAGATGCGGGGAAAGTGCGCCTCCACCCAGGCCGCGCCCAGCGCGGCGGCGAAGGCGTAGAGCTTCTCGACATGCGTGTCTTCGGCGCGGCGCAGCGTGGGCAGGTCGATGGCGGCGCGGAAGTCGTCGGGGTAGGTGGTGCCGCTGTGCGGCGAATCGAGCACCAGGGCCGTGCGGCCGGGCACGGCGGAGAACATGGCCGCTGGCGCTGCAGCCGCGGCGACGGCGGGCGCG
>NZ_BAAJYT010000307.1:0-4027 GCF_057541515.1 Acidovorax sp. KNOB132 | reverse complement strand
TGCTGCTGCTGGACGAGCCGCTGTCCTCGCTCGACCCGTTCCTGCGCATCCAGATGCGCGCCGAGCTGCGGCGCTGGCAAAAGGAGCTGGGGCTGACCTTCATCCACGTGACCCATTCGCAGGAAGAGGCCATGGCCCTGGCCGACACGATGGTGGTGATGAACCATGGCCGCATCGAGCAGGTGGGCTCGCCGCACACGGTCTACAACCGGCCCGCGAGCGAGTTCGTGGCGCGCTTCATGGGCGGGCACAACGTGATCGCCACACCGTCCGGCCCGGTGGGCGTGCGCACCGACCACCTGCAGATCGCCGCGGTGGGCGAGGCGCTGCCGGCCGGGTCGAGCCACATCGGCGCGATGGTGACCGATGTGGAGTACCAGGGCACCTACGTGCTGCTGGGCCTGCAGGACGAGGGCGCCGTGGTGTCGTCCAGCACCACCGCCGCGTATTCCGTGATGGTGTCTGAAGACGCCTACGCCGCCCGGCCTTACCAGGTGGGCGATGCGGTGCGCCTGCACTGGCGGCCTGAGCGCGCGCATCCGCTGCAGGCGCCGTCCACAACACCGGCCTCGGCAGGTGCCGCCGTCGCGGTGCCGGCCTGAGGCGCTGCAGGCCGGCAGCCGCAACGCACCGGGCGTCGCGGCTCCTGCCGCTGCTGGCCGACAAAAGATTTCCCTTTCCCCCTGTCCCTTCGTTCAACCTAGGAGCTTTCCATGTCCGATGCGTCTTCCGAATCCCTCGCTGCCCCGTCGTCCGCCGTGCAGCGCCGATCGCTGCTCAAGGGCACGGCCGGCATCCTGGCCGCCGGCATGTTCCCGGCCATCCATGCGCAGGAGAAGATCGTGCTGCGCTACCTGGGCACGGCGGTGAACCAGGACAAGGCCATCGCTGAAAAATTCAAGGCCGACACGGGCATCGAGATCCAGTACGTGGCCGTGACCACGGACGACGTGACCAAGCGCGCCGTCACCGCGCCCAACAGCTTCGACCTGATCGACACCGAGTACTTCTCGCTCAAGAAGATCGTGCCCACGGGCAACCTCAAGGGCATCGACACCAAGCGCATCAAGAATGCCGACAAGATCACCCCGCTGTTCACCACCGGCATGGTGGGCGGCAAGGCGGTGGGCGAGCAGGGCACCGCGCCCAAGAAGGTGATCTACCTCGAAGGCGAAAAGAGCAAGGTGTTCGCCAAGAGCCCGACGCAGTTCATGAGCCTGATTCCCACCGTGTACAACGCCGACACGCTGGGCATCCGCCCCGACCTGATCAAGCGCCCCATCGATTCCTGGGCCGAGCTGCTGAACCCCGAGTTCAAGGGCAAGACGGCCATCCTGAACATTCCTTCCATCGGCATCATGGATGCGGCGATGGTGGTCGAGGCCATGGGCCTGTACAAGTACCCCGACAAGGGCAACATGACCAAGAAGGAGATCGACCTCACGATCAAGACCCTGATCGAAGCCAAGCGCGCCGGCCAGTTCCGCGCGCTGTGGAAGGACTTCAACGAGTCGGTCAACCTGATGGCCTCGGGCGAGGTGGTGATCCAGTCCATGTGGAGCCCGGCGGTGACGGCGGTGCGCACCAAGGGCATCGCCTGCAACTTCCAGCCGCTCAAGGAGGGCTACCGCGCCTGGGCGGCGGGCTTCGGGCTGCCGGCCACGCTGTCGGGCAAGAAGCTGGACGGCGCGTACGAGTTCATCAACTGGTTCCTCGACGGCTGGGCCGGCGCGTACCTGAACCGCCAGGGCTACTACAGCGCCGTGCTGGAGACCGCCAAGGCCAAGATGGAAGCCTACGAGTGGGCCTACTGGATGGAAGGCAAGCCCGCCGCGCAGGACATCAAGAGCCCCAATGGCGACCTGCTGGCCAAGGCCGGCAGCGTGCGCGACGGCGGCAGCTACGAGTCGCGCATGGGCGGCATCGCCTGCTGGAACGCGCTAATGGACGAGAACAACTACATGGTCCAGAAATGGAATGAATTCGTCGCGGCCTGACCGATGAAACCGGGCGGCACCCGCTGCCCGGGTTCACCGATCGGCCAGTCTCGCAAGCCCTTTCCTTCAGCACGTTCCACCGCACCATGAACCCTCCCTCGACCTCCCATACCGCCGCCGTGGCCGCCGCGCCCGGCCGCGGCATCGCGGCCTGGTGGCAGGCTGCGCCGTTCACCGCGGTGTTTGTGCTGTTCTTTCTCGTCCCGCTCGGGCTCATCCTGATGGTGAGCTTCTGGGACTTCAACGAATACGAACTGCTGCCCGGCTTCACCTTCAAGAACTACCTGTCGGTGTTCGAGGGCTGCGGCAACACGGCCGACCTGTGCACCACGTTGCGCACCTACCTGTCCACCCTCAAGTTCAGCCTGCTGGTGTGGGGCATCACGCTGGTGCTGGGCTTCGCGGTGGCGTACTTCCTGGCCTTCCACGTGCGTTCGCCCGGCATGCAGACGCTGCTGTTCGTGCTGTGCACCATCCCGTTCTGGACCTCCAACGTGATCCGCATGATCTCGTGGGTGCCGCTGCTGGGGCGCAACGGGCTGGTGAACCAGACGCTGATCGATCTGCACCTGATCCAGACCCCGATCGAGTGGCTGCTGTTCTCCGATTTTTCCGTGGTGCTGGCCTTCGTGCACCTGTACACCATGTTCATGATCGTGCCCATCTTCAACAGCATGATGCGCATCGACCGCAGCCTGCTGGAGGCCGCAAGCGACTCCGGCGCCTCGGGCTGGCAGACGCTGTGGAACGTGATCGTGCCCCTGTCGCGCACCGGCATCATCATCGGCTCGATCTTCGTCATCACCATCGTCATGGGCGACTTCGTCACCATCGGCGTGATGGGCGGGCAGCAGATCGCCTCGGTGGGCAAGATCATCCAGGTGCAGACCTCGTACCTGCAGTTTCCGCTGGCGGCGGCCAACGCCGTGATCCTGCTGGCCGTCGTGCTGATGATCATCTACGGCCTCACGCGGCTGGTGGACATCCGCAAGGAGCTTTGAGCCATGGCCGTTCACGCACGCACATCCTTTTCCGCGGTGCCCCGCGCAGGCACCGCCCCCTTCGTCTTTCCCATGGCATGGAGGCCCTTTCCATGAACAAAACCCGCCTGCGCGAGCCGCGCCCGCTCAGCTTCTGGCTGCTGGCGATGGTGTTCGTTCTGTTCGTGCTGTTCATGTACGGGCCCATGCTGGTCATCTTCGTGCTGAGCTTCCAGGGCCCCGAAGGCGGGCTGACCTTTCCGATGCGCGGCCTGTCGCTGCACTGGTTCCGCCAGCTGGCCGAGGGGCTGGGCGTGGTGGACATCGGCGCGGCGCTGCGGCGTTCGCTCGCCCTCGGGCTGGCCGTGATGGCGTGCACCGTGGTGCTTTCGGTGCTGGCGGGCCTGGCCTTTCGCAAGCGGCTGGCAGGCGGCAACACGCTGTTCTTCGTGGTGGTGGCCAGCCTCATCATGCCGTCCATCATCGTGTCGCTGGGCATCGGGCTGGAGTTCCGCCTGATCGATACCGCCATCAAGGCGGTGCTGGGCTGGCTGGGCCTGCAGGAGACGCTGGAGGGCTTCGGCACCTCTCTGGGCCTTTTCACCTCGGCCCTGGGCGCGCACCTCACGTGGACGCTGCCGTTCGGCCTGCTCATCATGTTCGCGGTGTTCAACCGCTTCAACCCGGCCTACGAAGAGGCGGCGCGGGACCTGGGCGCCACGCCGTGGCAGGGCTTCGCGCACGTGGTGCTGCCGCTGGTGGCGCCGTCGGTGGTGGGCATCGGCATGTTCGGCTTCACCCTGAGCTGGGACGAGATCGCCCGCACCTCGCAGGCCATCGGCGACGTGAACACGCTGCCGCTGGAACTGCAGGGGCTGACATCGACCGTGACCACGCCGTCGATCTACGCGCTGGGCACGCTGACCACGGTGGTTTCTTTCGTGGTGATGGGGCTCACCCTGGCGCTGGTGTGGCTGCTCGGGCGCGGTCGCCGCGCGGGGGCCGCCCGATGAAGCCTCCCGCACCCGCCGGCCGCGCCCCCCGTGATCA
>NZ_BAAJYT010000306.1:0-4048 GCF_057541515.1 Acidovorax sp. KNOB132 | reverse complement strand
CGCGCCGTGGCCGCGGGGCAGCGCGGCCGGCTGGACATCGGCTTCACCGGCTCCATGGTGTACCGCGACATGCCCGCCATCGTGCGCGCCTTCGGCGAGCGCGCGCCGGGCATCGAGGTCAACCTGCGCGAGATGTCCTCGGGCGAGCAGCTCGAAGCCCTGCTGCACCGGCAGTTGCATGCCGGCTTCATCAATGCCAGCGTCGTGCCCGCGCCCCTGCGCAGCCTGCCGCTGGCCGAGGACCATTTCGTGGCCTGCCTGCCGCAGGACCACACCCTGGCGGGCCAGGCGGAAGTCGACCTGCGTAGCCTCGCCGACGAGACCTTCGTGATGTTCGCGCGCGACGTGGCGCCGGCCAACCACGACAACGTCATCGCCCTCTTCCACCGTGCCGGCATCCACCCCCACACGCGCCATGCCACCCGGCAGTGGCTCACCGTGGTGGCGCTGGTGGCCATGCGCATGGGCGTGGCCCTGGTGCCGGCCTCGATGGCGCAGGCGGCCGTCCAGGGCGTGCGGTTCGTGCCCATCGCCCACCTGGAGCATCCGACCGTCGGGGTCCTGGCGTGGCATGGCGACGCGTTGACGCCGGTGCTGCAGACCTTCCTCGACGTGGCCGGGCACGGCAAGGGTTGACGCGGCTTCCTACAATCGGGGGATGACTCCGCTCCACTACACCCGCGCCCGACAGCTACCCGACATCCTGGCCCGCCGCATCGCCATCCTCGACGGCGCCATGGGCACCATGATCCAGCGCTTCAAGCTGGGCGAGGCCCAGTACCGCGGCGAGGGCTACAGCGGCCCGGACGGCGCGGGCGACCGCTTCAAGGACTTCCCGCGCGACGTGAAGGGCAACAACGAGCTGCTGAGCCTCACACGGCCGGACGTGATCCGCGACATCCACGAGCGGTATCTGGCCGCCGGCGCGGACCTGATCGAGACCAACACCTTCGGCGCCACGACCATCGCGCAGGAGGACTACAAGATGGCCGATCTCGCGCGCGAGATGAACCTGAAATCGGCGCAGCTGGCCCGTGCCGCCTGCGACAAATACTCAACGCCCGACAAGCCCCGCTTCGTGGCCGGCGCCCTGGGCCCCACGCCCAAGACGGCCAGCATCAGCCCCGACGTGAACGACCCAGGCGCACGCAACGTCGATTTCGAGCAGCTGCGCGCGGCCTACTACGAGCAGACCGAGGCCCTGGTCGAAGGCGGCTCCGACGTGCTGCTGGTCGAGACCATCTTCGACACGCTCAACGCCAAGGCGGCCCTCTTCGCCATCGACGAGTTCTTCGAGAAAAGCGGCGAGCGCCTGCCGCTCATCATCAGCGGCACGGTGACCGACGCCTCCGGCCGCATTCTCTCGGGCCAGACGGTGACGGCCTTCTGGCACAGCGTGCGCCACGCCCGCCCGCTGGCCATCGGCCTGAACTGCGCTTTGGGCGCCACCCTGATGCGCCCCTACATCCAGGAGCTGAACCGGGTGGCGGAAGACACCTTCATCAGCTGCTACCCCAACGCCGGCCTGCCCAACCCGATGAGCGACACGGGCTTCGACGAGACGCCCGAGGTCACCAGCCGGCTGGTGCACGAATTCGCCGCCGAAGGGCTGGTCAACATCGTGGGCGGCTGCTGCGGCACCACGCCGGACCACATCGCGGCCATCGGCCAGGCCGTGGCGCCCGTGCCGGCACGCAAGCTGTTCTACCCCGAAGCCGCCTGATCTCTAGGGGGCGGCTCGCCCCCCATCCGGAGCCCCTGGCCCCGGCACGGGCCCGCGGCCACCACCGGGCGATGCAGGACACGCCGCTTTCCTACCGGACGGCCGCGTGTTCGCCCTTACGATCCGCCGTCCTCACTCCGATGGGCTACCGTGCGGTCTTTGCGCATCCAACTGCTTCTTTTCTGGGCCTTTCTGCTGGCCGCCTGTGCCCTGGTCGCGGCCATCATCGTGGTGCTTTACCAGACGGGCTCGGGCGCCCAGGTGGCGTCCAGCCGGGCACGCGCCGCGCAGGCCTGCGAGGACATCGCCACGCGCTACGCCAAGTCGGTGCCCACGGTGCCGGCCGACACCCCCCAGACCGACCTGCTGCGCGTGCTGCTGCACGTGGTGCTGCTGGAAGTGCCGCAGGTGGAAGGCGGCGTCTGGCGCGCCGGCAGCGGCATGCTGGCCTACGCCTACCCGACCTATGAAGGCAGCGGCGTCAAGATCGACGTGCCGGCCGCCGAGCAGCCGCTCATCGTCGAATTGGCCAAGCAGGCCGGCAGCACCGGCCAGCCCATCGTGAACCTGGTGCGCGGCAGCCGCGAGGTGCTGATCGTCGCGGCCTGCCCCCTGGCCGCGCACCCCGGCACCGCGGTGTGGACCATGACACGCGCCCACGCCGGCGCCATCGCCGCACAGGACACCCTGCGCACCGGCATCGCGGTGCTGGCGCTGCTGGTGGTGGCCTCGGGTGCCTGGCTGGGCTGGATGCTGCTGCGCGGCCTGCGCCAGGTGCGGCGCCTGGAAGGCGCGCTGGCGCAGGCCCAGGGCGACGCCGTGCCGCACCTGGAGCGCACCGGCATCCGCGAGCTGGACCGCATCGTCGACGGCTTCAATGCGTTCGGCACCCGCCTGGAAGACGCCCGCGCCCGGCTGAAGGAGGCCCTGGCCCAGCGCCACCGCGACCTGCGCCTGACCGCCCTGGGCCGCATGACGGCCTCGGTCGCGCACGAGATCCGCAATCCCATCGCCGCCATGCGCCTGAAGGCGGACAACGCCCTGGCCGCGCCGCCGGCCCGCCATGCCGACGCGCTGGCGTCCATCGTCACGCAGATCGACCGGCTGGAGGGCCTGGTGCAAAGCCTGCTCTCGCTGGTGCAGCCGCTCAACCTCCACCCCCGCACCGTGCCGCTCGGACCCTGGCTGCAGGAACGGCTGGACACCGCCCGCCCGGGTTCGCAAGCCCGTGGCGTGCGGCTGGTGCTGCGCGGCGAGGCGCCCGCCGACGCCGTGTTCGACCCCGTGCACGTGGCGCGCGCCATCGACAACCTGCTGGACAATGCCGTGCGCCATGCGCCGGCCGGCGGCGAGGCAGCGCTGTCGGCGCAGGTGGATGCGGCACGCACCCTGTGCACGCTGACGGTGGAGGACGACGGCCCCGGCGTGCCCGAAGACCTGCGGGCGCAACTGTTCGAGCCCTTCGCCACCGGCCGCGCCGACGGCAACGGCCTGGGGCTGGCCCTGGCGCGCGAAGTGGCGCTGGCCCATGGCGGCGACCTGCACTACGCGCCCCGCGAGGGCGGCGGCGCCCGTTTCATCCTGGAGCTGCCATGGCGCGCTTCTTAGTCGTCGATGACGACGCGGCCTTCCGCGAATCGCTGGTCGAAACCCTGCAGAGCCTGGGCCATGAAGTGCACGGCGCCAGTGGCGGGGCCGAGGCGCTGCGCCAAGTGGAGAGCCACCGCTACAGCGCCATCTTCCTGGACCAGCGCATGCCCGGCATGGACGGGCTGCAAACGCTGCAGGCGCTGGCCGCGCGCATGGCCCGGCTGCCGCCCGTGCTGGTGCTCACCGCCTACGCCAGCGGCTCGGGCACCATCGAGGCCATGCGCCTGGGGGCGTTCGACCACCTGACCAAGCCGGTGAGCCGCGCGGCCGTGGTGGAGGTGCTGGAGCGCGCCCTGCGCTCCGAGGCCGACGCCGGTGCCACGGCTGCCGCACCCGCGCCGCCGCCCGATGCACAGGAGGACGGCGAGCTCATCGGCATCAGCGAAGCCATGCGCGAGGTGCACAAGCGCATCGGCATGGCCGCCGCGAGCGATGCCCCGGTGCTGATCGAGGGCGAGACCGGCACCGGCAAGGAGCTGGTGGCGCGGGCCCTGCACCGGCATTCCACGCGCGCGGCGGGCCCGTTCGTGGCGGTGAACTGCGCGGCGATTCCGAAGGAGTTGCTGGAAAGCGAGCTGTTCGGCCATGTGAAAGGTGCCTTCACCGGCGCGGCCACCGAGCGACCCGGGTGCTTTCGCGCGGCCGATGGCGGCGTGCTGCTGCTCGACGAGATCG
>NZ_BAAJYT010000305.1:0-4062 GCF_057541515.1 Acidovorax sp. KNOB132 | reverse complement strand
ACCACGGCCTGCGCCGCCCCCACGGTCGCGCCGCTGCCGTCCACCGCACCGCCCAGGTCGTTGACCAGCACCTTCGCGCCGCGCGCCGCCAGCGCCAGTGCGTGCTGGCGGCCCAGGCCGCCGCCCGCGCCCGTCACGATGGCCACGCGGCCCTTGAAATCGATTGCCATGGGTTTCTCTCTCCTGTGGGCCCCGCGGGCCAGTGAATGGTTTTGCAAAAGCGGCCGTGCAATGTGCTGCAATCGGCCCAGCACGAATTCTGATCGAGCCCCCACCGCATGGCCATGCCCCACCGTCCCGATGACGACATCACCCTTCGCAAGCTGCACATCCTGCGGGTCTTCCTGGAGGCCGGCAATCTCGCGCGCGCGGCGGAGAGCCTGGACATCAGCGCGGTCAGCGTGCACCGCGCCCTGCACTCGCTGGAGGACGCGCTGCGCTGCCCCCTGTTCCGCCACGAAGGCCGCCACCTGCACCCCACCGAGGCCGCCCACCACCTGGCGGAGGTCGCGCGCGAGCTGCTGGGCACGCTGGCCGAGGGCATCCGCTCCACGCGGGCGGTGGCCGGGTATTCGTCCGACCGCATCCGCATCGGATCGCTCTATTCGCTGACCAGCCGCACGGTGCCCACCCTCGTGATGGGCATGAAGCGGCGCCTGCCCGAACTGCAGACCGAACTGGTGCTGGGCTCGGACGCCGACCTGCGGCAGAAGCTGCGCAACGGCGCCATCGATGCCGCGCTGATGGGCTCGTCCGGCGATATGCCCAACCTCGAGTGCGAGCCCCTGTTCGAGGACGACATCCACTTCGCCGCGCCAGCCGACTCGCCCTACCCGCCCGACCAGCCCATCGACTTGGCCGCCTGCGCCAGCGAGCGCTTCGTCAGCCTCACGGAAGGCTTCGTGACCTACCAGGGATTCATGGAGACTTTCCGGGTGGCCGGCTTCACCCCCGACGTGGTGATGCAGACCGAGGACATCTTCTCGCTGATGAACCTGGTGAGCGGCGGCGTGGGCTGCACCCTGCTGCCCGGTCGGGTGCGTGGCGTGCTGCCGCCCAACGTGCGGCTCATCGCGCTGCAGCCGCGCTACCGCATGCGCCAGACCATCGCGCTGCACTTCCTGCGCACCCGCGAGCGCGACCCCAACCTGCTCGCCCTGCTGGCGGTCTGCCGCACCGCCAAGGCGGCGCTGTCCTGAGCCACCCTGCCAACCTTCTGGGGCAGCCCCTACGGGGGTAACCCTGGATCGTTTCGATTAGCGTAAGTGTCGGCACACCGCTGGCATTGATCCGCACCGCCCGGCTGCGTATCGTCCCCTGCAAGAACAAAGCCCCGCATCCATGAGCACAGCCACCGGCATGTGCCACCGCGGGGCACCACGGACAGGAGACAAATTCAATGACTTCCCACTGGATATCCATCTGCGCGCTCGCCAGCATGTTCGTCATCGCCACCGTACTGCCCATCAACATGGGCGTCATCGCCTTCGTCGGGGCCTTCCTGGTCGGCACGCTCGTGGCCGGCATGAATGCCAAGGCCATCATGGCGGGATTTCCTGCGGACCTGTTCCTGACGCTGGTGGGCATCACCTACCTGTTCGCGCTGGCGCAGAACAACGGCACGATCGACTGGCTGGTCAAGCTGGCGGTGCGCGCGGTGCGTGGGCGCATCGCGGCGATCCCGTGGATCATGTTCTTCATCGCCGCGGCGCTCACGGGCGTGGGGGCCGTCAGCCCGGCGGCGGTCGCCATCATCGCGCCCATCGCACTGGGCTTCGCGGCCAAGTACGGCATCAACCCGCTGATGATGGGTCTTCTCGTCATCCACGGCGCGCAGGGCGGCGGCTTCTCGCCGATCAGCATCTACGGCGGCATCACCAACAAGATCGTGGCCACGGCCGGCCTGCCGCTGAACCCCATCGCCACCATGGCGGCCAGCCTCGCGGTGAACCTGGCCGTGGCCATGGCGCTGTTCGTGGCCATGGGCGGGCTGAAGCTGGCGCGCCAGCGCACCGGGGCCCGCAACACCCCGTTCGACCTGCCGCAGGTGGCCCACGGCCAGGGCGGCGCCCAGGTCTATGGCAACGCCGAGGGCGACTCCCTGGCCGAGGAGCGCCGCACCGCCGCCCAGACCGACGACTCGCTCATGAACGCCGCCCCTTCCGCGCCGCAAGCGGAGGGTGCGCGCTGGTACCAGGCGGTCACCGTCATCGGTCTGCTCACCCTGGCCGTGCTGACGCTGTTCTTCAAGCAGGACATCGGCTTCGTCTCCATCACCATCGGCCTGCTGCTCACGCTGATGGCGCCCAACCTGCAAAAGCGCGCGCTCGGCCAGGTGTCGTGGCCCGAGATCATGCTGATCGTGGGCGTCAGCACCTTCGTGGGTGTGATGGACAAGATGGGCACCATCGACTTCGTGGGCCACAGCGTGGCCGCGCTCACCTCGCCGCTGATGGCGGCGCTGCTGCTGTGCTTCGTCGGCGCGGTGGTCTCGGCCTTCGCCTCGTCCACGGCGGTGCTGGGCTCGCTGATCCCGCTGGCCGTGCCGTTCCTGCAAGGCGGCGGCTCGGGCGATGCCGGCGTGGGCGCGGTGGGGTTCATCGCGGCCATGGCCGTGTCGTCCACCATCGTCGATGTGAGCCCCTTCTCCACCAACGGCGCGCTGGTGCTGGCCAATGCGCGCGGCGTCAACCGCGAGGTGTTCTTCCGCCAGCTCATGGTGTATGGCGCCGCTGTCACACTGATCGCACCCGTGGTGGTGTGGCTGCTGTTCGTCGTGCTCTGACCGACCGCCAGCCCCTGCCCGTCCAATCTTCCAACCCACCACAAACTCCCATGAACCCCAGAGACTGGAACACCCGCGCGGACCGCCGCGCCGCCCGGCTCGCGCGGGCCGACCGCGCGCTGGCTGCGCACGGCATGCCGCTGGCCGGCAAACGGGTCGATGCCGCCGCCATCGGCACGCTGCTCGAAGCCGTGCTGGAGCCCGGCGACCGCGTCTGCCTCGAAGGCAACAACCAGAAGCAGGCCGACTTCCTGGCCGATGCGCTGGTGCAGGTCGATCCGGCGCGCGTGCACCACCTGCACATGGTGCAGTCGGTGCTGGCGCTGCCGCAGCACCTGGACGTGTTCGAGAACGGCATCGCCTCGCGGCTCGATTTCAGCTTCTCGGGCCCGCAGAGCGCGCGCATCGCGCGGCTGGTGTCGGCCGGGCGCATCGAGATCGGCGCCATCCACACCTACCTGGAGCTGTTCGCGCGCTACTTCATCGACCTCACGCCGCAGGTCGCGCTGATCGCCGCGCAGGCGGCCGATGCCGAGGGCAACCTCTACACCGGGCCCAACACCGAGGACACGCCCGCCATCGTGGAGGCCACAGCCTTCTCGGGCGGCATCGTGATCGCACAGGTCAACGAGATGGTGGACGGCCGCACCACCACGCTGCCGCGCGTGGACATCCCGGCCGGCTGGGTGAGCTTCGTCGTGCAGGCCCCGCGCCCGCACTTCATCGAGCCGCTGTTCACGCGCGATCCGGCGCAGATCAGCGAGATCCAGGTGCTCATGGCCATGATGGCGATCAAGGGCATCTACGGCGAGTACGGCGTGCAGCGCCTGAACCACGGCATCGGCTTCGACACCGCCGCGATCGAACTGCTGCTGCCCACCTACGGCGAGTCGCTGGGCCTCAAGGGCAAGATCGCCCGGCACTGGGCGCTCAACCCGCACCCGGCGCTGATCCCGGCCATCGAGGCGGGCTGGGTGGAATCGGTGCACTCCTTCGGCTCCGAGCTGGGCATGGAGGACTACATCCGCGCGCGCTCGGACGTGTTCTTCACCGGGCCGGACGGCAGCCTGCGCAGCAACCGCGCCTTCTGCCAGGCCGCTGGGCACTATGCCTGCGACCTGTTCATCGGCTCCACCCTGCAGATCGACCTGGACGGCAACAGCTCCACCGCCACCCTGGGGCGCATCGCGGGCTTCGGCGGCGCGCCCAACATGGGGGGCCGATGCGCGCGGTCGGCGCCATGCCAGCCCCGCCTGGCTCAAGGCCGGCGCGCAGGC
>NZ_BAAJYT010000304.1:0-4077 GCF_057541515.1 Acidovorax sp. KNOB132 | reverse complement strand
CTCGATGCTGGTGGGCACCGCGACCGTGCTGCTGTCGCGCGAGCCCGTGCCGCGCCCGCTGCCGCCCGCGCGCAACCCGGCCGAGTGGCTGCGCGGCGCGCTGGTCGATCCGTTCGCGGACTTCATCGGGCGCTACCGCTGGCAGGCGGCGCTGATCCTGGCGCTCATCGCCGTGTACCGCATCAGCGACGTGGTGATGGGCATCATGGCCAACCCGTTCTACGTGGACATGGGCTACACCAAGGACGAGGTCGCCGCGGTCACCAAGGTGTTCGGCGTGCTGATGACGCTGGCCGGCGCCTTCGTGGGCGGCGTGCTGTCCATGCGCCTGGGCGTGATGCGCGTGCTGATGCTGGGCGCGGTGCTCAGCGCCTGCAGCAACCTGCTGTTCGCCTGGCTGGGCCTGCGCGGGCACGACGTGACGGGGCTGGTCTTCGTGGTGTCGGCCGACAACCTGGCGGGGGGCATCGCGTCGGCGGCGTTCATCGCCTACCTGTCCAGTCTCACCAACGTGCAGTATTCGGCCACGCAGTACGCGCTGTTCAGCTCCATGATGCTGCTGGCGCCCAAGTGGATCGCGGGCTTTTCGGGGCGCTTCGTGGACGCCTTCGGCTACACCGAGTTTTTCGTGGGGACGGCGCTGCTGGGACTGCCGGTGCTGGTGCTGGTGGCGCTGGCGTCCAGGATCGAAACGCCCCCACGCCGTTGATTTTCATGCCGTCGAAGCTATCAATTCAGTAGCACATGGAGCACACCACGCCGGCCCGGCCTGCGCGGCCGCAAAATGGCCCTGGCTGGGGGCATGCCCCTGGTTTACCTAACTTTACGGGGACTTCAACGCAACGACGCCCCCCGGCGCGACGATGAAGCCTCCCCCAAGGACACCCGCCATGAGCTCTCAACTGTTGATGATCGAAGACGACTTCCGCCTCGCCCAGATGGTGGGGGAATACCTCGGCCAGTCGGGCCTGGAAGTGACGCACATGGCCGATGGCAAGAGCGGCATGGCGCGCCTGCAGGGGGGCGATGCGGGGCCCCTGCCCGACCTGGTGATCCTGGACCTCATGCTGCCGGACATGGACGGGCTCGAAGTGTGCCGCCGCATCCGCTCGCTGCAGGGGCCGGCGGCGCAGGTGCCGGTGCTCATGCTGACCGCCAAGGGCGACCCGATGGACCGCATCATCGGCCTGGAGCTGGGCGCCGACGACTACCTGCCCAAGCCGTTCGAGCCGCGCGAGCTGCTCGCCCGCATCCGCGCCATCCTGCGCCGGCGCACCGACGGCGGCACGCCCGCCGCGCAGGTGCTGCGCTTCGGCTCGCTGGAGATCGACCGCGACGCGCGCACCGTCACCGTGAGCGGGCAGCCGGCCGAGCTCACCTCCTACCAGTTCGACCTGCTGGTGGCGCTGGCCGAACGCGCGGGCCGCGTGCTCACGCGCGACCAGATCATGGAGGCCGTGCGCGGCCGCGAGCTGGAGGCCTTCGACCGCTCCATCGACGTGCACATGGGCCGCATCCGCGCCGCGATCGAGCAGGACGCCAAGAACCCCCGCCGCATCCTCACGGTGCGCGGCGTGGGCTATGTGTTCGCCAAGCAGCAAGACTGACCCATGTCCAACCCGTTTTCCCGGCGCCTCTATCTGCGCATCTGGCTGGCCGTGGTGGTGGGCGTGGCCGTGCTCACCCTGGCCGTGGGATGGGCCTGGCGCATCGCCTCGGACCAGAACGCGCAGACGCCCCCCACCCCGCCCGCCCGCGAGATGGTGCTGATCAACGGGCGCGGCGAGCCGGTGCTGCGCGGGCTGGCCACGCGCATCCCGAACGGGCCGGCCGAGGGGCTGGAGTTCCGGGTGGAGGCCGAGGGCGGCGAGGTGTTCTCGCTGCAGATGGCGCCGCGCCCGAAGCCGCCTGGCCCCGACCGGCGCGGCGAGGTGGCGTTCTGGACGCGCCCGCCGTTCGGCTTCCTCTGGATGCTGGGCCTGGTCGGCGTGGCCGTGGCCGTGGGCGTGTTCCCCATCATCCGGCGGCTGCTGCAGCGGCTGGAGACCTTGCAGCGCGGCGTGCAGCGCTTCGGCGAAGGCGATCTGTCCGTGCGCGTGGCCGAGACCGGGCATGACGAAGTGGCCGATCTGGCGCGCCAGTTCAACGCCGCGGCCGCGCGCATCGAGACGCTCGTCAAATCCCACAAGTCGCTGCTGGCCAATGCCTCGCACGAGCTGCGCTCGCCGCTCACGCGCATCCGCATGGGGCTGGAACTGATGCAGGGCTCGGCCCCGTCCCCGGCGTTCCGCGACGAGATCCTGCGCAACATCGCCGAGCTGGACCAGCTGGTGGACGAGATCCTGCTCGCCAGCCGCCTGGACGCGCGCGAGGCGGACATGGGCACCATCGAACTGGTGGACCTGCTGGGCCTGGCGGCCGAGGAGTGCGTGCGGGTGGATGCCGAGCTGGAAGCCGGCGCCGCCAGCGCGGACGGCCTGGAGGTGAACGGCGTGGCCAAGCTGCTGCGCCGCGCCCTGCGCAACCTGCTGGAAAACGCCCGCCGCTACAGCCAGGGCGACATCACGGTGGGGCTGCAGCGCACCGGCACCCACGCCGAAGTGCGCGTGTGCGACCAGGGCCCCGGCGTGCCGCCGGCCCAGCGCGAGCGCATCTTCGAACCCTTCTACCGGCTGCCCGGCGCCAGCGAGCGCGCCGGCGGCGTGGGCCTGGGGCTCGCGCTGGTGCGGTCCATCGCGGAACGCTCGGGCGGCACGGTGCGCTGCGAAGACCGCCCCGATGGCGAGAGCGGCGCCTGCTTCGTGCTCAGCCTGCCGTTGGCGAGCGCCTGACCTCCCTGCGAGGGCGCGGCACGCGCCACGCGCCACGCTAGCGTCGGCATACCCCCGGGGTCGCCATCACGCGAATGCGCCCGCTGTTGCGCATGGTCACATCTGTTTCGTTCGTTCTGCGGCTTGGCCCCGGGATCCGGGTGGCTTCGGAAGGCGGTTTCCCTTATCCTGCATTCCGCCCAACGGAATACCCGACCGAGGGGTCCACTTTGCTCACCGATCCACCCCGTTCCACCATGGCAGTCAAAGACATCCGGGTCATCCACACCCTCGGGCCGGCCGGCACCAACTGCGAAGCCGCAGCCCACGAATGGTTCCGGCGCAACGGCCGCAAAGGCACCGTGCACCTGCACCCCACCTTCGAGATCGCCGCGGAGTCGCTCCATGACGACCCGGCCATCGCGGTGCTGGGGTGCGTGGCGTATCCCGACCTGCACAAGCTCGTGTTCTCCAACCTGAACCGCTTCCAGATGGTGGATGTCTTCGTGATGCCCACTTTCAACATGATCCTGGCATCGCGCACGGGCGAGGCGCCCCGCACCATCTCGACCCATCCCGCGCCGCAGCAGCTGGCGCCCCCCGGCACGGAGCTGTGCTTCGTCAACAGCAATGCGCAGGCCGCCGTGGAATGCCGGCACGGCCGCACGGACGGCTGCATCACCACCGCCAAGGCGCCCGGTCGCTGGGACTGAAGGTGATCCAGGACTTCGGCCCGGTGCCGATGGGGTTCACGGTTCACGCGGCGGTCTGAGCGCAGCGCGGCGCAGCGCCCGCCCCGGCTCAGTTGCGCCAGGCGAGCGAGCGGGCCTCGCCCTGGATCACGGGCGCCTGGGCATTGAGCGTCTCACCCGCCAGCACACGCTCGTACATGCGCAGGTAGTCGCGCGCCATGCGCTCGGCGCCGAAGTGGCGCACGGCATGGTCGTGGCAGGCCCGGGGGTCGAAGCGGTTGGCGCGCACCGCCTCGGCCAGGGCACTGGCGTTGTCCGCCAGCACGCCGCATTCGGCGGGCACCAGTTCCGGCAGCGCGCCGTAGGGCGTCGAGAACACGGGGCAGCCGAAGTACAGGCTCTCGATGACGGCCAGGCCGAAGGGCTCGTGCCAGCGCACCGGAAAGATCAGCCCGCGCGAGGCGTTGAGCCGCTCGGTCTTCTGCGCGCCGCCCACCATGCCGAAGAAATGGATGCGGCGCGACAGCGTCCACCGGAAGCCCCGGCGGAAATTGATGCGGTCGCCGCCCAGCACG
>NZ_BAAJYT010000303.1:0-4078 GCF_057541515.1 Acidovorax sp. KNOB132 | reverse complement strand
GCGCGGGCCGCTTCCACGGCGGCGTTGAGCGCCAGGATGTTGGTCTGGAAGGCGATGCCGTCGATCACGCCGATGATGTCCACGATCTTCTTGCTGGAGGCGGTGATGGCCTCCATGGTGTCCACGACCTGCCCCACCACCACGCCGCCGCGCTGCGCCACGGCGCTGGCGGAGTCGGCCAGCTGCGTGGCCTGGCGGGCGGTATCGCCGTTGTTCTTGACGGTGGCCGTGATCTCTTCCATCGAGGCGGCGGTCTGCTGCAGGTTGGAGGCCTGCTCTTCCGTGCGCTGGCTCAGGTCGGCGTTGCCGGTGGCGATCTGCGTGCTGCCGGTGGCGATCGAGTCGCTGCTCTGGCGGACCTGGCCCACCACCTGCGCCAGGCTGTCGCGCATGGCCTTCATGCCCACCAGCAGGCTGCCCTGGTCGCCTGCGCGGGTGCTCACGTCCACGGCGAGGTTGCCCGCGGCGATCTGGCGCACCACCTCGGAGGCGTAGTCCGGCTCGCCGCCGAGCTGCCGCGTGATGGACCGCGTCACCCACACGCCCAGCGCACAGGCCAGCCCGATGGCGAGCAGGGAGCCGGCCACGACGGCGTTGACATTGAAGGCGCGCAGCTGCTCGGCTTCCGCGGAGCGGCGGGCCAGCAGGTCGCTCTCGGTCTTGTCGAGTTCGCCCTGCAGCGCGCGAAAGCCGTCCATGGCCGCCTTGTCCTTGCCCTGGCCGAACTGCACGAGGAAGTCCTGCATGGTCCTGGTGCCTGCCGCCACGTCGCGCCGTGCCTGCATCAAGGCGATCACCACGGTGGTGAATTCGGTGTTGCGGGCCTTCATCCAGTCCAGGCGCTGCTGCTGCGCCGGGTTGTCCGAGGTCAGCTTCTTGACCTCCGTCCAGGCCTGGTCGAACGCCTGGCTGCCGGCTTTCCAGGGCTCCAGGAACCGGTCTTCGCCGCTGAGCAGAAAGCCGCGCGTGCCGGTTTCCATGTTGACCATGCTGTTGAGCAGCGTGTTGGAGCGGTCCAGCACCTGGTAGGTGTGGATGTTCCATTTTTCCGCCTCGGCCAGATGGGCGCTGCTGTACAGGGACGTGGCGGCGACCGCCAGAAAGATACCGATGACGGTACCGAAAGCGACCAGAAGTCGCCGTGAAACGGTCAGGGTGCGGCTCGGGTTCATATCCATCCTTCCGGGTCTGGCGGGGGGTGATTTGAAATGTAATAATTCGTATAAATGATAAATTTGAAACCCCGCAATGGGTGCAAAAAATAGTCTGAATTCTCGGAATTTCAGCCCGTGGAAAGAAAAATGGGTGGCATTGAGGATTGGCACTCCTGTACTTATTTGATAAATATGATACTTTTGTGCGCCCATCCATGGGGTGCGATCCAAAGAAAGGCAGCCTGCAGGCCCGGGATCGGATCCCGGACCGGCAGGCTGCGGTGGGTGGGCTAGGGGCTGGGCCGGAAAACGTCAGCCGTCGGTCACGCCTGCGGTGCCACGTAGGCGACGAGCCGCCCCATGCGGCGGATCCATTCCGAGGTGACGATGAACTGCGGCTTGTCCCGCTTCACGTAGGGCGGGACCTCCGGCGGGTTGTCGGCCGGGTAGGGCGACGTGTCCCAGGCATCGCCCACGTGCTTGCTGCGGTAGGCGGTGCCGGTGTAGGCCGCCGAGGGCCCGTCGCCCTGGTAGGGGTTGACGACCTCGGGCACGGGCGAGGTCCAGTAGCCCTTGGCGCCCAGTTCGTCCACCAGCGTCTGCGCTTCGCTGTCGGGCACCTTGGGCGTGGCCATGGTGGCGCCCGCGAACAGGTCGGGGAAGTCCACCTCGCGGATCGAGAAATACCGGGGCAGCGCGCGCGTGGCGGTGCCGGCCTGGAGGGGCGAGCGCGCCGCCATGGCGGCCACCGCGGCATCGCTCATGCCATCGAGCTGCCGGTAGGTGGACTCCAGTCCCGCGATGTCGATGGCGCGGCCCGCCGAGTAGTGGCTGACGGTGTTGGCCCAGTCCTTGTCGGCGTAGTAGCCGCCGTTGTGGATGTTGGAGCCGTAGCGGTGCACGTACAGCGGCGCGTTGGTGCCCAGCTCCACGAACGTGGGGTGGGTGCGGCCGCCGCCCAGCAGCGGGCTGCCCGCGATGGCCGCCGCCGGCAGCGGGCAGGTCTTGAGCCAGGCGATGGCCTCGGGAATGCGCGCGAGGTAGCGGCGCTCGCCCGTGAGCTGGAAGTAGTTGAACAGCTGGCGGATGTTGGTCTGCGTGGTGTGCGTGGCCAGCGAGCGGGGCTCGTAGCTGCGCGCGCCGGCCGGTGCGCCGGCCGGGCGGCCGCCCATGGGGCGCGACAGGTGCTGCAGGCTCCAGCCGGCCTGCGGGCCGCTTTGCTGCATGAGGCGCATGCACTCCATGGCGCGTGCGATGGGGGCCAGCAGGCGCGTCTCGCCCAGCGCCATCACGCACATCGTGAGGAACTTGATGTTCTCGCCCATCACGTCGTCGTTGAAGGTCACGTGCAGCGTGTAGTCGCCGTCTTCCATGCCCGAATGGGCGCCCGCGGGCACCTGCTCGGGGTGGGGCGAGGGCATGGCGCCGACCGCGCCGGGAAAGTGCGGAAACCGCTGCGGCCAGCCGCCGTTCGCCACGCCGTATTCGGGGCCGAACTGCGCGTTGAGCACGAAGTCGATGGCCTTTTGCAGCGGCGCGAGAAAGCGAACGTCGCGCTTTTCCACATACATGCGCAGCAGCAGCTGCGAGGCCACGGCCGTGCCCGCGTCGTCGAACGTGGCGTTGCCGTAGTAGTGCTGGAACTCCTCCAGCCGCCAGCCGTTCTTGCCGATGGTGTCGTACCACTGGCGCAGCGACGCCTCGCCCGCGAAGTCGTGGATGTAGTTCCAGCCGCCCGAGGCGTCCTGCGCCGCGACGATGGCCAGCGTGGTGCGCTCGGCGGCCTGCAGGAAGCGTTCGTCGCCGGTGGCGTGGTAGGCGTCCAGGTACACGTGGCCGACCGAGGGCGTGCCCGGCGGCTGGATCCAGCACATGGTGCGGTAGGCCTCCATCTCGCCGAAGGTCTGCTTCAGGTCGGGCGAGTACGACCACACGTAGCCGCCGCGGTACGAAACCACCTCGTCCATGTAGTCGGCGGCGCGCCGCAGCGCGGTGGCCGCCTCGCCCTGCGGGCCGGATGCGCCACCCGAACCGCCGCCACAGGCGGTGAGCCACAGCGGCGCGAGCGCCGTCAGCGCGAAATCTCTGCGTTTCATGGAATGTCTCCTCTCGTCTTCGATGCAAGGAATGCACGCGCCGTCGGCGCGGCGATCGCAGCCTGGGGATCCCGGCTGTCTTGGTGTGCAGATCATCTTGAAGGATGTCGTACAACTTGGCGGCGATTGTGGGAGGCAGGGGAGAGGAGGCGATGCGTGTTTACCCGGTCTGCCACGCTCCAGAGGGTGCGTAAGCCTTTGGTAAGGCGCTTCGAGTTAGTACCTACTTAGGCGCAAACGATTGCGCAGTCGGTATCGGTGGCCAACGTCGGGACGGCCGCAAGCATGGTTTCGGTGGCATTTCGTCACAAAGTGGTACGACAACTGCCGCTCTGCAGGGGCGGCGATGTCCCGCAAGTGATTGCGCTGCCGATCAGCGAAAGTGGTCGTATGACGAGTATTGCTGGGGGAGGGCCTGGCCCTCGGCATCCACCAGCCGCAGGCCGGGCGCGGCCTCGATGGTGCCGATGCGGGCCACGGGCGTGGCCGTGGCCTGCCCGGCGGCCTGGACCTCGGCGCGGTGCTCGGGCGCGGCGGTGAACAGCAGTTCGTAGTCGTCGCCGCCGGCCAGGGCGCAGCGCAGCAGGGTTTCGTGGTCAAAAGCCGCTGATGCCCTAGTACTCATTGCCCCTGTTGCTATTAATTCAATAGCATTCTGGGTGTCGATGCGGGCCCCCACGCCCGAGGCCTGCAGGATGTGGCCCAGGTCGCCCACCAGCCCGTCGCTCACGTCGATGGCGCTGCGGGCCAGCCCGCGCAGGGCCTGCCCCAATGCCACGCGCGGCGTGGGGCGCTCCAGCCGCTCGCGGGCCGGGGCCAGCCAGATCA
>NZ_BAAJYT010000302.1:0-4080 GCF_057541515.1 Acidovorax sp. KNOB132 | reverse complement strand
GCGGCGACGGGCGCCATGCCGTAGGCGAAGGCATCGCCAGAACTGGCGAGCATCTGGCGCAGCATGCCCACGGTCAGCAGGGCTTCCTCGGCCTCGGCGGCGAGCGGCATGCCCAGCGAGGCCGGGCCGCCACCGCCGCCCATGCCGCCGGGCATGCCGTACTGGCTGGGGTACGCGCCGGGATGGGGCGCGCCGTAGGTGCTCACGGGGCCGCCGTAGCCGCCGCCGTGGCTGCTGGGGTAGGCGCCACCGTAGCCGGTGGCACGCCCCGTTGACTGGCCGGCCTGACCCGCCACCGCATAGCCCACCGGGACGATGCCGTTGTCGCGAAGGCTCTGGGCGGCGGTTTTGTAGACGGAGACGAGTTCGTCGCCCAGCACCTTGCGCATGTGGGCCATCCACACTTGGCGGACCTCGGCGGACACGCCCGTGTCGCCCACCACCTGCTGCAGGGCGCGGATGTAGTTCTCGGGGCGCAGGGGATTGCGCTCGGGCTGCACGCGCTGCAGGCCCTGCGCGGAGCTGACCAGGGTGTTGAGCTCGGCCAGCGTGGCCTCGGTGGCATGCACCGCGATCTGCTGGGCCCGCGACAGCTCGACCTGGGCCAGCACCTCGGACTCGTCCATGAGCGACAGCTCGCCGAAGTCCATGCCCGTTTCGTCGCCCGGACGCGCGCGCGGGTTGGAGGGGCCTTCGGCGAACACCTCCAGCAAGGCCATGGGGTAGGCCTTGGCCAGGGCGTCCTCGTGCTGCTTGATCAGCCGCAGCGCATCCGCCAGCAGCGTGCGCTGCTGGATGTTGCGCTCGGTGGATTCATCGCTGGCCAGCGCCCCCTGGGTCACGCTGGTCAGCCGTCCCATCAACGCCTCGCCCTGCCGCACCGCGTTGACGACGCAGGCACGAAAGACCGTTCTGGACCGGGACGCGGGCAGGGACATGGTGGCGGGCGAGGAAAAGCGGCAGCAGCGACGATCCTAACGGGTTGTTGCTTACTTGAGTGCCTTGTAACGCATGCGCTTGGGCTTTGCGCCCTCTTCGCCCAGGCGTTTTTTTCTTGTCGGCTTCGTATTCCTGATAGTTTCCGTCAAAGAACACCCACTGGCTGTCGCCTTCCGCGGCCAGGATGTGCGTGGCGATCCGGTCCAGGAACCAGCGGTCATGGCTGATCACCAGCACGGTGCCGGCGTATTCCAGCAGCGCGTCTTCCAGGGCGCGGAGGGTTTCCACGTCCAGGTCGTTGGAGGGCTCGTCCAGCAGCAGGACGTTGCCGCCCGCGATCAGCGTCTTGGCCAGGTGCAGGCGCCCGCGTTCGCCCCCCGAGAGGCTGCCGACCTTCTTTTGCTGGTCCGAGCCGTTGAAGTTGAAGCGGCCCGCGTAGGCGCGGCTGGCCATCTGGAACTTGCCGACGTTCAGGATGTCCAGGCCGCCGGAGATGTCTTCCCACACGGTCTTGTCGTTGCCCAGCTCGTCGCGGTGCTGGTCCACGAACGCCATCTTGACGGTGGAACCCACCACCACCTGGCCGCTGTCCGGTTGCTCGCGGCCGGCCAGCAGCTTGAACAGCGTGGACTTGCCGGCGCCGTTGGGGCCGATGATGCCGACGATGGCGCCCGGGGGAACGCTGAAGCTCAGGTCGTCGATCAGCACGCGGTCGCCGAAGGACTTGCTGACGTTATGGAACTCGAACACCTGCTGGCCCAGGCGCTCGGCCACGGGGATGAAGATTTCCTGCGTTTCGTTGCGGCGCTGGTATTCGAAATCGCTCAGCTCCTCGAAGCGGGCCAGGCGCGACTTGCTCTTGGCCTGGCGGGCCTTGGGGTTCTGGCGCGACCATTCCAGTTCCTTCTTCAGGGCCTTGGCGTGGGCCTCTTCGCTCTTTTGCTCCTGCGCCAGGCGGTCGCCCTTTTGCTCCAGCCAGGTGCTGTAGTTGCCCTTCCATGGAATGCCGCGGCCGCGGTCCAGCTCCAGAATCCATTCAGCGGCGTTGTCGAGGAAGTAGCGATCGTGGGTGATGGCCACGACGGTGCCGGAAAAGCGCTTGAGGAACACTTCCAGCCACTCGACCGACTCGGCGTCCAAATGGTTGGTGGGCTCGTCGAGCAGCAGCATGTCGGGCTTGGACAGCAGCAGGCGGCACAGGGCCACGCGGCGCTTTTCGCCACCGGACAGCAGGCCGATCTTGGCATCCCAGGCGGGCAGGCGCAGTGCGTCGGCGGCGATCTCCAGCTGGTGCTCGGAGTCGGTACCGGCCGTGGCGATGATCGCCTCCAGCTGGGCCTGCTCGGCCGCCAGGGCGTCGAAGTCGGCGTCTTCGGCGCCGTAGGCCACATAGACCTCTTCCAGGCGCGCCTTGGCCGCGAACACCGCGCCCATCGACTCTTCCACGCTCTCGCGCACGGTGTGCTCGGGGTTGAGCTTGGGTTCCTGCTCCAGGTAGCCGATGGTCAGGCCCGGCATCGGAATGGCTTCGCCTTCGATTTCCTTGTCCACGCCGGCCATGATCTTGAGCAGCGTGGATTTGCCCGAGCCGTTCAGGCCGAGCACGCCGATCTTGGCGCCGGGGAAGAACGAAAGGGAAATGTCTTTCAAGATCTGCCGCTTCGGCGGCACGGTCTTGCTGACGCGGTTCATCGAATACACGTATTGGGCCATTGGCTTTCTTTCCTTAGATGGGGGCTGCGCTGCCGGGGGTGCACGAGCGGCCGGGGAGGCCTGCCGGAAAAGCGCGTTCAGGCGGATTATCGGATGCTTTGGCGCCGGCGCTTTCGGCAACCCCGCAACGCGGTGCCCGCGCGCGACAGTTTGCCCCAGGGGCGGCCCGCCCGCGCCGCCTGCGTAAAGCCCCGACCGCCGGCGGGCATCTCGTGCCACAATAGCGCCCAGCCACCGGCTCCAGTGATCGGTGGCCTCAGCAACCTGCTGGGGACGACGAAGCCGCCATGCGGCGTTCTGGCTCCCATTCGTGAATCCCATCTGCCTTGACTGGCCGCAGCCCCGACATGGGTCCTGCGACAGGCCGATGCCCCCAGCGCCCGGACAGGGCGTTTCCTTGAATGAACTTTGACGAACTGAATCTGGCCCCAGCCATTCTGAAGGCCGTGCACGAACAGGGTTACGAAACCCCGACCCCCATCCAGGCACAGGCCATCCCCGCCGTGCTCGAGGGCCACGATCTGCTCGCCGGCGCACAGACCGGCACCGGCAAGACCGCCGCCTTCACCCTGCCCATGCTGCACCGCCTCTCGCAAGGCACGGCCCCCAAGAGCAAGTTCGGCGGCAAGGGCGTGCGCGCCCTGGTGCTCACGCCCACGCGCGAACTCGCCGCCCAGGTCGAGGAATCCGTGCGCGACTACGGCAAATACGTCGACATCTCGTCCACCGTCGTCTTCGGCGGCGTGGGCATGAACCCGCAGATCGACCGCATCAAGCGCGGCGTGGATGTGCTGGTCGCCACCCCCGGCCGCCTGCTGGACCTGCAGCAGCAGGGCTTCCTGGACCTGTCCACGGTCGAGATCCTGGTGCTGGACGAAGCCGACCGCATGCTGGACATGGGCTTCATCCACGACGTGAAGAAGATCCTCGCCCTGGTGCCCAAGGACAAGCAGAGCCTGCTGTTCTCCGCCACGTTCAGCGACGAGATCCGCGAGCTGGCCAACACGCTGCTCAAGAACCCGCAGAGCATCCAGGTCACGCCGCGCAACACCACGGTGCAGCGCATCACGCAGGTGATCCACCCCGTGGGCCGGGGCAAGAAGAAGCAGGTGCTGCTGCACATCATCCAGGAGCACGACTGGAGCCAGGTACTGGTGTTCACCCGCACCAAGTTCGGCGCCAACAACGTGGCCGAGTTCCTCACCAAGAACGGCGTCAACGCCATGGCGCTGCACGGCAACAAGAGCCAGAGCGCCCGCACGCAGGCCCTGGCCGGCTTCAAGAGCGGCGACATCCGTGCGCTGGTGGCCACCGACATCGCGGCCCGCGGCATCGACATCGATGAGCTGCCGCACGTCGTCAACTACGAAATCCCCAACGTGTCGGAAGACTACGTGCACCGCATCGGCCGCACCGGCCGCGCGGGCG
>NZ_BAAJYT010000301.1:0-4097 GCF_057541515.1 Acidovorax sp. KNOB132 | reverse complement strand
TGGCCGCACGGCGGTGCCGCGGCCAGGCCACCGCTGTCCCGTGGCCGGCCACACCGCCAGGTCCGGGGCCGTGCGGAATAACTCCGTACCGCTTCCGCCCCCTCCCCTTCCCCCCGCCCCCCTTTTTTCTGCGCCGGCCTGCCGGCGAACCGCCGTATGCCCAGCCCCGCGTTTTTCTCCACCTTCGCCGCGCCGCGGCGCCCTGGGCGGCACCGCCCCACCCGCCAGCCGGGCCGCAGGGGGGGCCGCATGAGCGCGGTGGCCCGGGCGCCGGTCGGCGATGCCATGGCCACGCGCGACGTGCTGGCCGCGATGGCCGTGGTGGTCATCTGGGGGATCAATTTCGTGGCGATGAAGTGGGGCCTGCGCTACTTCACGCCGTTCCAGCTCGGGGCCGTGCGCTACCTGTTCGCCGCGCTGCCGCTGGTGTTCTTCCTCAAGCCGCCGCGCATGCACTGGCGCTGGGTGCTGCTGTTCGGGCTGTTCCAGGGCGTGGGGCAGTTCGGCTTCGGCTTTTTCGCCCTGAAGCTGGGCATGACGGCGGCGCTGGCCAGCGTGCTCATGCAGACGCAGGTGTTCTTCACCGCGCTGTTCGCGTTCGGCATCCTGCGCGAGCGGCCCGGGCGGCCGCTGGTGGTGGGCATGGCGATCGCGGCGGTGGGCCTCGGATGTTTCGCCATGAACTTCATCGGGCCGGGGGCCACCGGCACGGGCGTGGGCGGGGCGACGATGGTGGGCATCTGCCTCACGCTGTGCGCGGCCGCCTCCTGGGCGGTGTCCAACATCGTCTCGCGCATGGCGCAGCGGGCATCGCCGGGCTACAAGCCGCTGTCGTTCGTGGTGTGGAGCAGCCTGGTGCCGGTGCTGCCGTTCGCGGCGCTGTCGGCCCTGACCGATGCGGACGCGGGCCGCTGGCTGCACTGGGACGCCTGGGCCGCGCTGCCGCCGGTGGCTTGGGGCGCGGTCGCCTACCTGGGCTGGGTGGCCACCATCGTCGGCTACGGCCTGTGGACGGGGCTGCTCACCCGCTACCCGGCCAACCGCGTGGCGCCCTTCAGCCTGGGCGTGCCCGTGGTGGGGCTGGCCGCCGGGCTGCTGGTGCTGGGCGAGCTGGTCACCGCCTGGCAGTGGGCCGGCGTGGCCTGCGTGGTGCTGGCGCTGGGGTGCGTGGTGCTCGGGCCGCGCTGGGCGCGGCGCTGACCGGGCCTGGTGCCGGGTCAGCGCCGGTTCAGCGCGCTACAGCGGCCGGCGGCGGGCGTAGCGCACCACCGTCACCCCCGCCCGCGCCTGGCGCGTGGAGGGCATGACGAGCACGCAGTCGTCGTACGGCGTGGTGACGGGTTCGCCGTCGTTGTCGCCGATCACCGTGCCGGCCTTGGGGATCACCTCCAGGCCGGTGAACGGCTGCGTGAAGCGGAAGGCGCTGCTCTTGGCGACCACCGGGCCGGTCACCTCCAGCACCCACTGGCGCGGCGCATCGGGCTGGCGCCAGCCGGGCAGCAGCGCGGCCAGCGCCTCGGGGTGGAGCATCTGCGCCGCCGCCAGGAAGCGCACGCACTGGTCGTAGGCCACGGTGCGGCTGGACAGCGCGCCATGGAAGCCGCATTCCACCAGCAGCGAGCGGCGGTCGCCCGCCTGCGCGTCGGGCAGTCCGAAGTGCCCGTAGTCGCGCATGCGCACACCGTCCTGGTGGCCCGCATCGGCCACGATGTGCTCGGGCGCGCCCATGCGGCGGGCCAGCTCCAGGTTGCGCGGGTGCAGGCCGGTCAGCAGGAGCGGCGCCCCCGGCTCGTGCATCGAATGCAGGTCGAGCAGCCAGTCGGCGCGCGCCACGAAGGGCCGCAGCGCGGCGGCGCGGCGGCGCTCGCGCGTGTCGCCCGCCTCCATGCGCTCGTCGGTCCACTGGCGGTTCATGTCCTGGTCGGTGAAGCGCGAGGCGTCGTGGTCGGCCGGATCGAAGCGGTCGAAGGCCTCCAGGTTGCAGAACGCCAGCGTGAGCGCGCCCTGCTGCGGGCGCAGCCCCGCCGCCAGCAGGCCCTGCAGCGCCCAGGCGCCGCACAGCTCGTTGCCGTGCACCAGGGCGCTGATGAGGACATGGCGGCCGGGCAGGCCGGAATCGAAGTGCCACACGCCTTCGGTGCCGGTGTTGCCGGCGCGCCAGGGCGTGAGGTCGGGGGCGGTGAGTGCGAAGGTCCGGGGCATCAAGGTCACTCCTCGATCTTGGCGAATTCGACGATCTTCTGGTATTTGGCCACTTCCGAGGCGATGAACTGGTCGGCGTTCAGGCTGGTGGACGCCACGGTCGAGCCGGAGGCTTCCATTTTCTTGCGGAAGTCGGGCGACTGCAGCGCCTCGTTCAGCGCCTTCTTGAGCTTGTCGTGCACGGGCTTGGGCAGCTTGGCCGGGCCCATCAGGGCGAACCACACGCCGATGTCCACGTTCTTGTACTGCGGCAACTCGGCCAGCGCGGGAATGTCGGGCGTGATGGCCGAGCGCTTGGCCTCGGTCGTGCCCAGCGCGACGACCTTGCCGCTCTTGATGTGGGGCAGGCCGCTGGAGAGCACGAACACGCCGAACTCCAGGTTGTTGCCCAGCAGGTCGTTGGTGAGCGGGGCCACGCCGCGGTAGGGGATGTGCGTCATGAACAGCTTGCCCTGCTCCTTGACCATCTCGCCCGCCAGGTGCAGCGAGGTGCCTACGCCCGAGCTGCCGTAGCTGTACTTGCCGGGGTTCCTGGACACGCGCTGCGTGAATTCGGCCGCGTTCTTCACGCCCGAGCCGGTGGATGCCACCAGCACCAGGGGCTGCGAGGCGATCACGCCGATGGCGGTGAAGTCCTTCACGTCGTACTTGACCTTCTTGGTCACCAGCTTGTTGATGGCGATCTCGTTGCTCGCGCCCACGAGCAGCGTGTAGCCGTCCGGCGCGGCGCTGGCCACCTTCTGCGCGCCGATGGCGCCGCCGGCGCCGCCCACGTTCTCGATCACCACCGGTACGCCCAGGCGCGCGCCCAGTTCCTGCGCCACCGTGCGCCCGGTGAGGTCGGTGCTGCCGCCGGGCGGGTAGCCGACGACGATGGTGATGGGCTTGCTCGGGTAGCTGTCCTGCGCGGCGGCGGGGCCGGCGGCCAGCAGGGCGAGGCCGCACAGCAAAAGCGTGCGGCGGAAGGCGGGGTGGGCATGCATCGGAGTCTCCTGGTGGGGTGTGGGCCGATTGTGCGAAGGCGGGCGGGGCGCGGGGGTGCCGAGTCGGCACGCCATGGTGCTGTTTCGGCACGCGGGCGCCAAGGGGGCGAACCCGATGCTGGCGCGGGCCGTCACCGCGCGGCGATGGCGTGCCAGATCGCCTCGGCCTGCGTACTCAGCCGGCGCTTGGGCCGGTACAGCCGCACGTCGAACTTCGCCTCCATGCTGCGGTCGCCCGCCTTGGCCAGCCGGCCGGCCTTGCAGTCGGCATGCACCATGGACCACGGCAGCCAGGCCACGCCCAGGCCCTTGTGCACGTATTCGTATTGCGCATCGGCCGAGTCGCACTCCACCGTGCGCTGCAGGCGCTGCGTGACCGGGTGGTGCGCCAGCTGGTCCTCCACCAGCCGGCCCAGCGCCAGCGTGCGCGCGTAGGCCAGGTAGGGAATGGGGCCCGCGCCCGCCAGCGGGTGCAGCGCCGCGCCCTGCGCCGTGGCGCGCGACACCGGCACCAGCCGGTCCGAGGCCAGCGTGATGTGCGAGAACTGGCGCGCATCCAGCCGGATGGCCAGCGCCGGGTGGTGGTAGGCGATGGAAAAATCCGCCTCGCCGCGCTCCAGCAGGGCCACGGTGTCGGCCAGCGCGCGGGTCAGGATGCACAGCTCGCAGTCCTTCATCACCGGGCGCAGCCGCACCAGCAGGTCGGCCACCACGGTGCGGGCCAGCGTGCGGCCCGTGGTGAGCGTGACGGTGCGCGCCTGGCGCCCGGCCACTGCGCGCAGTTCCTCGTGCGACTGCGAGAGGTTGCGCGCCATCTGCTCGGCCGTGTCCAGAAAGACCTGGCCCGCCGCCGTCAGCCGCACGGGGCCGCTGCCGGGCTCGACCAGCGGCGTGCCGGCCCAGGCCTCCAGC
>NZ_BAAJYT010000300.1:0-4098 GCF_057541515.1 Acidovorax sp. KNOB132 | reverse complement strand
CCGCGCGCATGCAGCAGCGCGGCAAGCGGCACGCCACGCGCCTGACCGAGTTCAAGCGGCAGGGCCGCACGGTGGTGGCGCTGCGCGAAATCCTTGGCCTGGGGCATGCCTGGAGCGGCGGCCTGGCCAGCGTGCCCTACAGCGATCCGGACGGCCCGGACGCCTCCGCGCTGATCTGGGCGTTCGTGGTGCGGCAGTTCCCACCGGCGCCATGAGGGATTGATAGTGAAAAGAGGCTGATGCCCTAGATCTATATGTGCTGAGTGCTATTAAAAAAATATCAAATAACGTTTCTTGGACACCCTGGTGTGGGCCGGTGCCACCACCGCAGGGAGCGCTGGCGTCAGTTCAACTGCCGACGGGCCGGCCCCGGCCGACGCAGCGCAGCCTGCGCCGTGCCTTGCCCTGAACCTTCCGAGCCTTCCGCGGCCCGGTGCAGGTGAAAGGCCGCTACCACCTGCTTGAGTTCGTTGGCCTGCTGCTGCAGCGAGGCGGCAGCCGCGGTGGCCTGCTCGACGAGGGCGGCGTTTTGCTGCGTGCCTTGATCCATCTGCGAAATGGCTTCGTTGATCTGCTCGATGCCGTCGGTCTGCTCGCGGCTGGCCTGGCTGATGTCTTCGATCACGGCGGACACGCGCAGCACGCTGTCCACGAGGTTCTGCATGGTCGTGCCGGCTTCCTGCGCCAGCTGGGTGCCGGCCTTCACCTGCTCGGCGGAGTGGCTGATCAGCGCCTTGATCTCCTTGGCCGCCTCGGACGAGCGCTGCGCCAGGCTGCGCACTTCGGTGGCCACCACCGCGAAGCCACGCCCTTGTTCGCCGGCCCGCGCCGCCTCGACCGCTGCGTTCAGGGCGAGGATGTTGGTCTGGAACGCGATGCCTTCGATGACCCCGGTGATTTCGGACACCTTGCGCGACGACGCATCGATGGAGCCCATGGTCTGCACGACCTTGTCCACCACCGTGCCGCCCTGGCGTGCCACGTCGGACGCCGATTGCGCCAGCACGCTGGCCTGCCGGGCGTTGTCCGCGTTTTGCTTCACGTTGGAGGTCATCTCCTCCATGGAGGCGGCGGTCTGCTCCAGCGCGCTGGCCTGCGATTCGGTGCGGGCCGACAGGTCGTGGTTGCCGGCGGCGATCTGCTGCGAGGCGCCAGCGATGTGCTCGGTGCCGTCGCGCACGCGCTGCACGATGCGGTGCAGGCTATCGCGCATGGCCTGCATGTCCAGCAGCAGGCTGGAGTGGTCGCCCTGGCGCGTGTCCACCGCCACCGACAGATCGCCCTCCGAAATGCTGCGGGCAATGGTGCGTGCGTACCCGGGCTCGCCGCCCAATTGGCGCAGCAGGTTGCGCGATATCAAGGTGCCTATCACCAGCAGCGCAGCCCCCAGCAGCGCCGCCACCAAGCCGAACCCCAGGGCGCGTTGCCAGATGGCGGCGTTGACCGTGTCGATGTACACGCCCGATCCGATCACCCAGCCCCAGGGCGCGAAACCCTTGACGTAAGACGTCTTCTCGACCGGCGCTTCGCTGCCGGGCTTGGGCCACAGGTAAGGCACGAAGCCTGCGCCGCTGGCCTGTACGGTGCGCACGAATTCCATGAACAGCGGCTTGCCGTTGGGGTCCTTGTTGTCGGTCAGGTCCTTGCCGTTCAACTCGGGGCGCACCGGGTGCATCACCATGCGCGGGTGCATGTCATTGATCCAGACGTATTCGTTGCCGCTGTAGCGCAGTGCCTGGATGGCAGCGGCCGCGCGCTTGCGGGCCTCGTCGTCGGAGAGTCCGCCCTGGGTGCTCAGGTCATGGAAGTGCGTAGCGATGCCGTGCGCCGCCTCGACCACCTGGCGCACGCCGGTCTGGCGCTCTTGCAGGATGAGCTGTCGCTCGGAGATCAGGAACCACGCCGTCATCACCGCGATGCCGAGAATGGCGCTCAGCAGGAGGAGGGCCAGTTTTCTTGCGATGGTCATGGGAACCCTTTGAGGCAAGCGATTGGGGCCGTGGGACGCTGCACGCCGTCCCACGGGCTGCGTGGCGCGCCGGACAAGCGTAATGCTGGAGTGGAAGGCGCTGGCTCGGCACAAACCCGTGGGGCGGTTTTGTGACATGGGCTTTGCGCGTGGGGGGGACGGGCAGCGATGAAGGCGCGGGTAGCAAGGCGGGGCTCCGCTGCCAGGCGCAGGTCCGCGCTGCCTGGACGATCTGCCTGAACGCGCGGCCTGGAGCGTGTGATGAACTTCCTGCCCGAGCCAGCACTTTTGCGGTGGTGGGCCGCATGAGCATCGCAAAGACAAGGAAATGTAGCCTGCTGGGCACTTCGGGCACTTCGGGCACTTCGGGCACTTCGGGCACTTCGGGCAGTCGCTCGCAGTCCCGCGAGAACCCTGCGGAATCTCGCCAGCCAGCCGAAGCTGCGCTCCACCACCCAGCGCCGGGGCAGCAAGACGAAGCCCTTCTTCGCCTCAGGCAACGTCACGGTCTGCAGGTCGATCCCGTTGTCCTGCGCCGCCTTTGATGCAGCCTACACCCGTGTAGCCCTGGTCCGCCCAGGCACGCTGCACTGTGCGGCCCGTGGCCTGCGTCACGTCCTTGCACAGGCGCTGCAGCTGGGCACGCTCCTGTTCGTCAGCCGGCGTGACAGGCACCGCCAGCAGGTGCCCCAGCGTGTCCACGGCCATGTGAACCTTGCTGCCGCGCTCATCTGCACGTGCGCCCATTCATCAACACGGCGCTGGGCTGGCCTTGGCGACCCTGCGCCACGCGAATGATGGAGCGCAGTTCGAGACCATCGCCTCGAAGCAACCCGCGTCCAACCAGCGCCGGCGTGCTGATAGACCACCTCCCAGGGCGGCGGGACCATGGGGCTGCATCCATCCGCCAGGGCGGTCCCGCGCGTAACAGCCAGCGCAGGCATTGAAGACTTCCCGCAGATCGTGCCCTCGCTGGGAGCGTGCCGGTCCATCAGGGGCAGATAGGGTGCCGCGAAGCTCCATTCTTCATCGCTGACGTCCCTTGGGTACGGCTCGCGGGGCATCCGCAAACGCTACTCACGGCTTTGCTCTCACTGAGAAAAGTGCATAACACGCACTAGACCAGCTGCGCTGCCTGCAGTTCCTTCTTGAGGTACGCGTAGAACAGTGGCGCCGCCACCAGCCCGGCCGGGCCGAACACCGCTTCGGCTACGAACATCACCGCCAGCAGTTCCCACACGCCCATGTGGGTGCGCTGGCCGACCACCTTGGCGTTGATGACGTATTCGGCCTTGTGGATCAGGATCAGGAACGCCAGGCAGGCGATGGCCGCGGCCGGCGACACCGACAGGCCCACGATGGTGATGACCGCGTTGCACAGCAGGTTGCCGACGATCGGCACCAGCCCCGCCAGGAAGGTGAGCGTGATCAGCGCGGGCGTGTAGGGCAGCTGCAGGTCCCACAGCGGCAGCACGCCCAGCAGGAAGATCGCCGTCAGCAGCGTGTTGAACGCCGCGATCCAGAACTGCGCCGCCACGATCTGGCGGAAGGCCTCGCCGAACCAGGTGATGCGCGCCGAGAGCGCCTCGGCCAGCGGTCCGCGGGCCCCGTCCAGCGTGCGCACGGCGGCCAGGGCCCCGATCAGCAGGCCCACGTAGGCATGCAGCAGGCCGCTGAGCCACGCGCGGCCGGCCATGGCCAGTGCGCCCGCCTTGGCGCCCAGGTAGCCGGCGATGGTGCGCTGGATCTCCACCGCGCCCTCGGGCAGGTGCGAGGCGATGTCGGGCGGCAGCTTCAGGCGCAGCTCCAGCACCGTGCGGGCCAGAAAGTCGAGCAGTTCGCGGTACTGCTGCGGCGCCTCGACGATGTAGCTGCGCGAATGCGAGGCCGCCAGCACGATGAGCGACAGCGGCACCAGCATGACCACGGCCGCCGCGATCACCTGGCCTGCCGTGGCGCCACTGCCGGACGGGCGGTGCACGTTGCGCCCCGGCGGCCAGGCCAGGCGCGGCGCCAGCCAGCGCGTGAGCAGAAACCCCAGGCAGGCGCACAGCAGGCCGGGCAGCAGACCCTGCCACATCACCAGCAGCAGGGCCGCGGCCATGAGCACGTAGCTGGCCGTGACCACG
>NZ_BAAJYT010000299.1:0-4119 GCF_057541515.1 Acidovorax sp. KNOB132 | reverse complement strand
GGTCTGCCCGGCGTGGACGATGGTGGCCTCGTTCACCGCCCGATCAACCGCGTTGGCCTGCCATGCCCAGGCGCCCTCGCCGCTCAGGATGCGCTGGGCCATGCTGGCGGCCAGGGTGGCGGACTCCGGCGCCAGGTCGAAGTCTGCCGCCAGCCGTGCCAGCCGCGTGGCGGGCCATCCGCCGCCGGAAGGGGCCGGCCCGCCGACGGTGGCCATGGCGGCCTGCTCCAGCAACTGGTGCATGGCCTCGCCCTGGCGCGATGCCGGGGTGGACACGGCCACCGCCGGGACGGCCGGGCCATCGGGCTCCGGCTTCGGCGGCGGCGACCAGGCCGGCAGTTCGGCCAGCAAAGCATGGTCCTGCGCCCGCCCATCGTTTTGCGACAAGGCTTCGCCGGCAGGTTCAGCCAAAACGTTCTCGTCCTCATCCTGCAACAGGGGCGCCAGCCGGTTCCACCAGCTGCCGGGCGCCGAGGACGAGGGTTGTACCGACGAGACCGCCAGGCAGTGCTTGGCCCGCGTCATGGCCACGTACAGGGTGTTGAGTTCTTCGCGCTGCCGCTCGGCCTGTTCGGCGGCGAGCATGTCCACCGCGCTGGGCGGCGGGTTGCTTTCGCTGGCGAGGAAGACGAAGCGGCGCGGCAGCGGCTCTTCGCCCGGCCAGTCCACCAGCACGCCCATGGTCTCGGCCTTTTGCGGGCGGGTGTCGGTGTCCAGCAGCAGCACGCTGTGCGCTTCCAGGCCCTTGGCGCCGTGCACGGTGAGCAGGCGCACCGCCTGCGCGTCTACCCGGCCCGGCGCGCGCTGGCCGGCGCGCTTCATCGCCCGGACGAAGGCGTAGGGCGTGAGGTAGCGCCCGCCGTCGATCTGCAGCGCGGCCGACAGCAGCGCGCGCAGATTGGCGAGCACGCTGGCGCGCTGGGTGGCGGGCGCGGCGGCGGCATAGCGGGCCAGCACGTCGCGGTGGGTGTAGAAGGCCTGCAGCGCGTCGTGGGGCGGCAATGCGTCGAACCAACCCTTGTATAGAGCCAAATCGACCCCCAGGGCAATAAAGTCTAGGGCATTATGCTCACTTTTTAATAGCAAATCGAGCCAGCTGCATTCGAGGTTCTCCGGCTGGCGCCGCCACAGCGCCAGCCGCACGAGCGTGTCGTCGCCCACCCCGAACAGCGGCGAGCGCAGCGCGCGGGCCAGCGACAGGTCGTGGCCCGGCGAGACCAGCGCATCCAGCAACGCCACCACGTCCTGCACCTCGGGTGCCTCGGCCAATTCAGCTTTTTCGGGCTGCACGCAGGGCAGGTGCAGGTCGCGCAGCGCGTCCTGCATGGCGGCCAGCCGGTCGCGCTTGCGGGCGAGCACCATCACCTCGCGCGGCGGCACGCCGTCGGCGATGCGCCCGGCCACCCAGCGGGCGGCCTGCGTGCATTCGCGCATGCGCAGGGTTTCCTCGGCCTCGTGCCGCGGCTGCGTGAGGCTGTCGCGCCACGCCATGGGGTCGAAGGCAGGGCCCGCGCCATCATCGGGCGCAGTGATCGCGGGCAGGCGCAGCCGCATTCCCGGGTCGGTGGACTCGGTGGTGTGGTCGCGAAAGCCGGCGTATTCCCCCTGGCCCTGCGCGGCCTGCATGACGTGGTTGACCGCGTCGATCACGCCCGTCGCATTGCGGCGCGTGTGGTCGCAGCTCAGCAGGTCGCGCCCAGGCCTTGGCGCACGAAGGCCTGCGCGGCGAGGAACACCTGCGGCTCGGCACGCCGAAAGCGGTAGATGCTCTGCTTGGGATCGCCCACGATGAACACGCTGGGCGCACGCCCCCCGCCCGCGCCCACATAGCCCGACAGCCAGGCGTGCAGCGCCTGCCACTGCAGCGGGTTGGTGTCCTGGAACTCGTCCACGAGCAGATGCCGCACCCGCGCATCCAGCCGCTCCTGCACCCATCCGCTCAGCACCGGATCGGACAGCATGACGAGCGCCGTGCGTTCGACATCGTTCATGTCCACCCAGCCGCGATCGCGCTTGAGGGCAGCGAATGCAGCCACCAGGGCGCGCGTGAGCCGGGCCATGCGGTGGTGGTGGCCCCAAGCCTCGTGCTGGCGGCGTGCCAGGCACAGGCGCTGCAGCTCGGCCTCAGCCTCCTGCGCCACGGCGAACTTCTCCAGGTTCTTGCTAAGCCGGTCTTCCTTGGCCACGAAGAAGGCGCGGCGCAAGCGCTCCAGGCGCTCGTGCAGGTCCTCGCACGCGAAGGCATCGACCACTGCGTCGGCCGCCTTTTGCGGGGTCTTGTTGGATTCGGTGCCCAGGGCACTGGCGCGGGCCAGCCAGCGGGCGCGCACCGCATCGCCCTCCAGCGCATGGGCCGGGCTGTCCAGCCCCTGCAGGTCGGGGAAGTGCGCATGGAACGGCGGAACCGAGGCGTCGATCACGCCGGCCGCGTCCGCCAGTTCGAACTCGATGCGCTTGGACAGCGCCGCGCCCAGGGCCTTGTGCGTCTGCGACCGCCCGTGCGAGGCCACTGCCGCGAGGTAGTCGGCATGCAGCGCGGCATCGTCGGCCACCTGCTGCAGGAACGGCGGCCAGACCTGGCGCACGGCCTCGGCGTCGTCCTCCAGCAGCTCGTAGTTGCCGGGCAGCCCGCGTGCGTGCAGCACCGCCAGCGGCGCCGTGCCCAGCAGCGCGGCGAACCAGCTGTGGAAGGTGCGGATCTGCACCGGCCGCCCGGATTCGAGCATCGAGCGGTACAGCGTCTGCAGCAGCACGCGCTTTTCCAGCGCGCGATCGGGCGGGATGCCGCGGGCGACCAGTTCCCGGGCCAGGCGCTCGGGCTCGGCCTGGGCAAACTCTTCCAGCCATTCCTGCAGGCGCTGGCGCATCTCGCCCGCGGCCTTGCGCGTGAACGTGATGGCCAGGATTTCGTGCGGCGCGCACCCGTCCAGCAAGGCGCGCAGCATGCGGGAGACGAGCATCCAGGTCTTGCCTGCGCCCGCGCAGGCTTCCACCGCCACGCTGCGGTCCGGATCGCAGGCAATCGCATAGAACGCCTCGCGCGTGACCGGACGGCCGTTGTGTTCGTAGGCGGCCAGCGTCATGGTGCGTTCTTCATGCCCAGAAATCCTTGCGGCACAGGCCGCGCGCAGCGCAGTAGTCGCACACGGCCCCCTCGCCCAGCGCCGGCATGGCGGCGCCAGCAGCGATGCGTTCGAAGTCGTGCAGGATGCCCTCCACCAGCTGGTCGCGCAGGGCCACGATGTCGGGCTGCTCGAAGGTCCTTGTGTCGCCGCGCTCGCCCACGTTCACGTAGGCCGCGCGCAGGTGGTCGTCATGCAGCAGCGCGGCATAGAACGCCAGCTGTGTGTCCTCGGTGCCGGCGGCCAGGCGCTTGCGGGTGACGGCTTCGTTCTCGGTCTTGTAGTCGATCACCAGCACAGTCGGCGCTTCGCCCGGCACGCCGGAGCGGACGGCATCGATGCGGTCGAGCAGGCCCACCAGTTGGAGCGGACCGAGCGACTGCGCCGAGCGCACCTCGGCCTGCCGGAAGGCAGCGCCCTGCCCTTCGTGGTCCTGAAGCCAGCGAAGGTAGCCGTCGCGCAAGGCCGGCCAGCCGGAGGCGAACGGCAGGAACTCGCCCGACGCCAGCCGCTGCGCGTGGGTGACGGCCTCGGCCGCCGCATCCATGAGCGCGCGGCGCCCGGGCAATGCTTCGGTCGGCGCTGCCTGCAACGCCTCGTGGAAGTGCTGGAGCACGGCGTGGAGCCAATTGCCGAAATCCCGCTTGCCCACTTCGGCGCCCAGCTCGTCGGATTCCTGCAGGCCCAACTGGCGCAACGCGAAGAAGCGGTAGGGGCAGTGGCGCAGATCGGAATAGGCGGTGGAGGACAACTGCAGCACGGGCAGGGCCTCGCCCGTCGGCATCGGCCGGGGCACGGGTGCGAGCGGCACTTCGCGGGCACTTCGCGGATCGGTGCCGGCGCGGGCCTGCCCGTCCAGCTGCAGGGCCAGCACCAGCGGACTGGCCAGCAAAGGCTCGCCGCCCTCGTCGCCACTGCGCCACAGCACATCCACGTGGGCGGTGCACAAGGCATTGCGCCAGGCCGCGCGCTGGGCGGCCTCCAGCGCCTCGCGGGT
>NZ_BAAJYT010000298.1:0-4121 GCF_057541515.1 Acidovorax sp. KNOB132 | reverse complement strand
CGCAGCGGCGCGTGCCGCCCTACCGGGCCGTCGTGCACCCGGGCCTCGGCGATGCGGCCGATCTCGTGCGGGGCCAGCAGCGCCCAGGTGCCCAGGCGGCGCAGCGTGTCGCCGCTGGCGTGGGTGAGCGCGATCTCGCGGCCGTCGGGCGCGGGATCGGCGAGCGCGGTGGCGGGTTGCCGGTCCAGCACCGTGCTGGTGAAACCGGCCTGGCACAGGGCGATGGCCAGCGACAGGCCGGCCGGGCCCGCGCCGACGATGAGAACGTCGCAATGCTGCTGGGGCATGGGAGGAAAGACCAAGGAAGGCGAGCGCCCGGCGGGCGCCGGCGGCCATTGTGCGGGCCCCGCCGCGCCTCCGACTTGCACTGGGTCAAGGGAATGTGGCCGGCCGGGTTGGATTAGTTTGCTATTAATTCAATAGCAACATGCCCTAGTATCAATTGCCTTGGAGGCCCAAAAGACCCCAATGCCTCGCGGCGGCACCCCGGCGGGCCATGGGGCCACGGCCCGCTGCGTCACACCGCCCGGTAGAAGAACGTGGTGCCGCACGGCGCGCCGTCGGGCATCAGGGCATAGCCCGGTACTTCGCCCACGCGCTGCCAGCCGGCGCGGGCGTAGAGCCGTTCGGCGTCGCCGCCGGTCACCGTGTCCAGCACCATCAGGGTCTTGCCCTCCTGCCGGGCGACCGCGTCCACGGCGTCCAGCAACTGCCGGGCCACGCCCTGGCGGCGGGCGCGGCGGTGCACCAGCATCTTGGCCACGTCGGCCCGGTGCGGCTGGTTCTCGGGCTGCGCCAGCACGAGCTGCACGGTGCCCAGCACCGCGCCGCTGTCCACCGCTTCGGCGATGAGCAGCGCCCGTTCGCCGCGCGCCACGCCTTCGGCCACGCCGCGCCAGAAATCCACGGCCCTGTCGTGCGCCAGCGGGTGCATGAAGCTCACCGAAGCGCCGCCGGCCACGCAGTCGATCAGCACCTCGGCCAGCGCCGGCACGCAGGCGGCGGCTTCGTTCACGCCCAGGCGGCGCACGGTCACGGCGGGGGCGCCGGCGGGGACTTCGGCGGAGGGCGTGGCGAGTGAGGTGGCGGCGGTCATGTCGGGCTCCGGGTCGGGTGGGGTGGAATGGCGGGCAGGGTGGCCAGGGCCACCAGGTAGCGCGCGGGGCTGCGCGTGGGGTTGCGGTATTCGATGGCGCCCTCCAGCCGGTGGGCCAGGCAGTCGCCGGCCTCCAGCCGCCAGACCGTGCCGTCCAGCGCGATGTCCATGCGGCCGTCGATCATCCAGATCTGCTGGTGGATCTCCGCGCCGCGGTCGGCCCGCTCGTAGGCCACGCGCTGGCCCGGGGGAAACACCACGTCCACGAGCTGCAGCGGCGACGCCACCGTGGGCGACACGTTGCGCCGCAGGTAGCCGGAGGCGGGGTCGGTCCACACGGGCTGCTGCGCCACGCGGGCCACGGGCGAGGGCGCGGCGCGGCCTTCGTCGCCCTCACCCTGGGGCGCATCGAACAGCGAGGCCAGCGCCACGCCCAGGCCGGTGGCCAGCTTGTCCAGCACGGTGGCGGTGGGGCTGCTTTCGCCGCGCTCGATGAGCGAGATGTTGGAGCGGCTCACGCCGCTGCGTTCGGCCAGGGCGTCGAGCGAGAGGCCGCGCGCATCGCGCAGTTCGCGCACGCGGCGGGCCAGGCGGGTATTGATGTCCATTCCTCCAGTTTAATGGAAATGATTCCAGAAAAATGGATAGGCGCCGGATCAAGGCCAGGTCAATGCCGTATCAGTCCCGCTGCGCAGGCATCGCCCGCAGCGTCGCCGCCCAAAAGAGCAGCGCCGCCAGGCTGAGCCCCAAGCCCAGCGCGCACACGCCGGGCCAGCCGGCAAGGCCGTACACCGCGGTCGATGCCACCGCTCCCAGGCCGCTGCCCACCGCGTAGAACAGCATGTAGCAGCCCACCAGGCGGCCGTGCGCCTCGGGCCGGGTGCGCAAGATCAGGCCCTGGTTCACCACGTGGACCGCCTGCCCGCCCAGGTCGAGCAGCACGATGCCCACCGCCAGCGCCCACAGCGTGTGCGCTGCGAACGCAATGGGCACCCACGACACCAGCAGGCATGCCAGCGCGAGGCCGGTGGCCCATTGCCCCCGGCCCCGGTCCACAGAACGGCCGGCCCGCGCGGCGGCCAGGGCGCCCACCACGCCGACCAGCCCGAACGCGCCGATGGCGGTGTGCGACAGGGCATGGGGCGGCGCGCTCAGCGGCAGCACCAGCGCGCTCCAGAAGACGCTGAACGCCGCGAACATCAGCAGCCCGATCACGCCGCGGATCTGCAGCACGCGCTCGGTCGCCAGCAGCGTGCCCATCGAGCGCAGCAGCGGCCAGTAGCCCAGCGTGGCCGGGCGCGCGCGGGCGGGCGGCAGGGCTTTCCACAGCAGCGCCAGCATCGCCAGCGACAAGCCGCAGGAGACCAGGTACACGGCGCGCCAGCCCGCCAGGTCCGTGACCGCGCCGGCCAGCGTGCGGGCCAGCAGCAGGCCGATGACGACGCCGCCCTGCACGGTGCCGACCACCCGGCCCCGCTCCGCGGGAGGGGCCAGCGTGGCGGCGCAGGCGATCAGCCCTTGCGTCATGGCCGTCCCCAGCAGCCCGATGGCGGCCATGGCCGCCAGCAACAGCAGCGGCGTGGGCGCCCAGGCCACGCCCAGCAGCGCCAGCGCCAGCAGCACCAACTGCCCGCACAGCAGGCGCTTTCGGTCCACCCGATCGCCCAGCGCCACCACGAACAGCAGGGCGATGGCGCAGCCCACCTGCGTGGCGGTGATCACGCCGCCCACCGCCATGGCGGGGATGCCGAAATCCAGCGCGATGGCATCCAGCAGGGGTTGGGCGTAGTAGACATTGGCAACGCTCACGCCGCAGCACACGGCCAGCAGGCGCACGAGGCGCGGCGGCAGGGGATGGCCGGGGGCGGCGTGCAGGACGGACGGGTTGGCGGCGGTCATGGGCTCTGATCCAGTTGCTGATTGAAACTGGATCGAGTGTAGTGCCATCCTGTTTTAAAATGAAACCACTTCGGTGCGTGGATCGAATGCCCGGTCCGCCACCGGCACCCAAGGAGTGGCCATGGCCAAAAGAAAAAGCCTCGCGGATTCCCCCTGCCCCGTGGCCCGTTCGCTCGACGTGGTGGGCGACCGCTGGTCGATGCTGATCGTGCGCGATGCGTTCGACGGGCTGCGGCGCTTCGGCGAGTTCCAGGCCAGCCTGGGCGCAGCGCGCAACATCCTCAGCGACCGCCTGCGCACGCTGGTGGAAGAGGGCGTGCTGGAGATCGCGCCCGCCTCCGATGGCAGCGCCTACCAGGAGTACGTGCTGACCGCCAAGGGCGAGACGCTGTTTCCGGTGGTCGTGGCCCTGCGCCAGTGGGGCGAGGCGCACCTGTACGCCCGGGGCGAGAAGCACTCGGTGCTCGTCGATCGCGCCACGGGCAAGCCGCTGCCGAAAGCCCTGCTGCGGCTGGAGGACGGGCGGGTCGTCCGGCCGGCGGACACCCTCGTGAAGAAGGTGCGTGCGCGGTCCTGATCCGCAAGGCCGCCGGCATACTGGGCCCATGCCCCGCAACATCGAAATCAAGGCACGCCTGCCGTCGCCCGGCGCTTTGGCCGCGCTGGAGGCCCGCGCCGCAGTGCTGGCCTCCAGCGGCCCGGAGCGGATCCACCAGGACGACACGTTCTTTCGCTGCGCGGCCGGCCGGCTCAAGCTGCGCGCGTTCTCCGCCGGCGCGGGCGAGCTGATCTTCTACCGCCGCCCCGACGTGCAGGGGCCCAAGACCGCGTTCTACGTGCGCACGCCCACGGCCGATCCCGACGGGCTGCGCGAGGCGCTCACGCTGGCGCACGGCCAGGCGGGGCGGGTGGTCAAGGAGCGCACGCTGTACCTGGTGGGCCGCACGCGCGTGCACCTGGACCGCGTGGCGGGCCTGGGCGAGTTCATGGAGCTGGAGGTGGTGCTGGACGAGGCCGAGCCCGAAGACGTCGGCCTGCGGGAGGCACACGACCTGATGGCCCGGCTCGGCGTGGCACCGGCGCAGTGGGTGGACTGCGCCTACGTCGATCTGCTGCGCGGCCGGGG
>NZ_BAAJYT010000297.1:0-4158 GCF_057541515.1 Acidovorax sp. KNOB132 | reverse complement strand
TCGGCCCGCAGCAGCGCCTGCATGTCACAGCGTCCAGCGCAGGGCCAGCTCGAAGCTGCGCGGGGCGCCCAGCAGGATCTGGTCCGGGTAGAACGGATCGGCCCAGGCCGCGTACACGCGGTTGGTCAGGTTGCGCCCGCGCAGGGTCAGTTGCACGCCCCGGGCCACGTCCACGGCCACAGCGGCATCCAGCGCGGTGTAGGCCGCCAGCCGCACGGTGTTCGCATCGCTGTGGAACCGCTCGCCCACATGCCGCAGCGAGGCCGATACCTGCACCGGCACACCGGCCACGAAGCGGTAGCCCACGCCGGCATTGGCCACCACGCGCGGGGCGTTGGGCGGTGTGTTGCCAGAGAGCGAGCCGCCACCGGCCAGCGCGTAGTCCTGGTAGCGCGCGCGGTTCAGCGCCAGGTTGGACCACAGGCTCCAGTGCGCATCGGGCCGCAGCGCCACCGAGGCCTCGGCGCCCCGCGACTGCAGGGCCCCTGCCACGGCCAGCGACTGCCCGCCCTGCGCGGCATAGACGTTGCGGCGCTCGGTGTCGTACACCGCGAACGTCCATTCGCCGCGGTCCTGCCAGAACGACTGCTTGACCCCGGCCTCCACATTGCGCGTGCGGGTCAGGTCCAGCGGCTGCGTGCCGCGCAGCAGGAACAGGTTGTTGGCCGCCACGTCGGCGCCCGTGGCGTACTGGCCATACACGGTGGTGCCGGCGGCTGGGGTCCAGGTCAGGCCGACGCGCCCCGTGGTTGGGTGCCAGGCCTTGTCGAACGGAAAGCCGGCGCGCGGCGCACCGGCGGCATCGGTGGAGGTGCGCGACAGCTCGATGGATTCGTGCCGCAGTCCGCCGAGCAGCGTCCAGCCCGGCGCAACCGAGAACCGGTCTTCCAGCGCAAGCACCGTGTTGCGCACGCCGCTCGTCTGCCATTGCCGCGTGAGCGGGCCGTAGGTGCCGCGATCGGGGTTCACCAGGCTCACGCTGTCACCCGGAAAATTGGCCGCGCCGGGGCGGGTCAGGTCGAGGTCGCTGTATTCGAGCGCCGCCACCCAGCGGTTGTCGCGGCCGGCGATCTGGCCGTCCCACTGCAGCTCGGTCTTCTGGCCCACCGAGGTCTGGTCCTGGGCCACGTAGAAGCGCTCGCGGTCCACCAGGCCGGTGCCGGCGTTGAACGCGGCGATCTCGTTGTTGAACCAGGTGCGCGTGGCCGTGTAGCGGTAGATCTGTGTGCGCAGCGTGAAGGCGCTGTCGATGCGCCAGTCCATGCCGGTGCGCAGCCAGGTTTCGCGCGCGTCGTTGCGGTTGTCCAGCACGTTGTAATTGGTGCGCAGCGTGCGCCGGTCGATCGCGACCGGGCCGAGCGCGCTGCCGTTGAAGCCCGACGTGTAGGTGCCGGACACCACGCCGCCCTCGGGCTCGATGCCGGGCGCGGCGGCGGAAACCAGCGGCGTTCCCCAATAGCTGCTGCCCCGGTCGCGCTTGACCTCGGCCGCCACGAAGAACTTGAGGCCGGGGCGCACATGCCAGTCCAGCCCGCCCGACAGGTGGCGGTTGTGCTGATGGGTGCCTTGCACGGGGCCGTCGCTGTCCGAGCCGCTCAGGTCGATGCGGTAATCCAGGTCCTTCCAGGCGGTGGTGCCGCCGGAGCCCATGCGGACGCGGCGCTCGCCGAACGAGCCGGCCGCCGTCTCGACCTCGGTCTGGACCGGGCCGCGGTGCGGCGCGCGGGTGACGAAATTCACCGCCCCGCCCGAGGCGCCCTCGCCCGACATCAGGGAGGCCGCGCCTTTCAGGAATTCGATGCGCTCCAGGTTGGCGGTGTCCATGACGCGCGAGGTCATGTTGGGCGGACCGATCTTGATGCCGTTGTAGAGCGTGTTGATCTGGCTGTTGGCAAAGCCGCGCATCGAAAACGCACTGGGCTCGGCCGGAAAGTCCCCGGCCGTCACGCCCACGGCGGCCTGGGCCGCTTCGGTGACGGTGCGCAGCCCGCGTTCGCCCAGCACTTGGCGCGAGACCACGTCGATGGACGCTGGCGTTTCGCGCACCGACAGGCCCAGGCGGGACGCGCCCTCGGCCGGCTGGTCCAGCGCGCCCGGCGTGGCTTGCTCCTTCACGACCACCGTGGGCAGCGCGGCGGTGCTACCGCCCTCCTGGGCCATGGCGCCGGGCGCGGACAGCGCCAGCAACGGGGTCAACCAGAGGGAAGCTGTCGGGCAAAGCGGTCGCATGATGGAATGGAAAAAGACAGGGAGCGGCCTTTGAGAGCCAGGCCGGCGTGGACGGTGGAAAAGGCAGGCCCCGATGCGCGCGAGCCGTGCGGATGCCAAGGCCGCCGGCGGCCGGGGCAGAGCGCCACGGCGGGATCACAGGGAAAGGTGCCGCAGTTTAAAAGGGGATGAGGATGGCCGAAGGTGAATTTATTTACTACTGCAACCGAGTTGCAACAGCAGATTCTAGACCCAATAACGCAACACGGATGCGTTATTGAAAATTCCGACAGACCATACTGACGAGCATCCCGAAGGCGGGCGGACCGGCTCCTGGCACGGCACGGCACGGCACGGAGCATGCCGGCCGCGTGGCGTCACCCTGCCCACCCTGCCAATCAATGGGCGACGACCGACTCTTCCAAAGGCAGGCGCCAGCGATCCTCGACGCGGGCGTCATCGGCGCGGTAGCCCAGCGCCACAACGAGGGGGATGACCGTGCCGCGCGGCAGTCCCAGCAGCTTGGCGACCGCGGACGCGGAGAAGCCTTCCATGGGGCACGAATCGATGCCCTTCGCCGCCGCGGCCAGCAGCAGGGTCTGGGCCGCGAAGATCGTATTGCGGGCGGCCCACTGGCGCCCGCCGATGTGCCCCACGGGCAGCAGCGACAGCGTGGGGCGCGCCCAGGCGGCCAGCAGCAGCCATGGCGACCACAGCACCGACGAGCCCGCGCCCAGGATCCGCTGGAACATGCCGATCTGCTTGCGGTGGTAGGCCTTCGATTCCGGCCCCAGCACGGTCGATCGTTCGACATGGTCGAGCTGCGCCTGGGCAGTGCGCCGCCCGATGGCGGGACTGGCGGCAAAGACGACGAAATCCGCGGCCGATGCCGCCGCCTTCTGCCCATTGCAGGCCTGCGCGAGGCGGGCTTTCACGGCCGGGGTGCGAACCCAGTGCAGCTCGTAGGGCTGCATGTTTCCGCTGGACGGGGCGAAGGTGGCCTCGCGCAGCAGGTCCCGGACATCCGCTTCCGGAATCGGTGTGGGCCGGAATCGGCGGATCGCCCGGCGAAAGCGGTTGGCGGCTTGGAAGGCATCCCAGGGATGCAGCAGGTCTTGTGTTTTCATGCTTTAAATCGTAAGTTAAAGCTTTTATTTCCGAAACTCGCGTTCCCATGCCGTCCCCGCGCAAAAGCAAAACCGCTGCCACGCCCCGCAAAATCCCGGTCCAGGCGCGCTCGCGCGCCACCGTGGATGCCATCATGCAAGCCGCGACTTACATTTTGACCAAGGTGGGCTGGGCAGGATTCACCACTAATGCCATCGCCGAGCACGCGGGCGTGAACATCGGCTCGCTCTACCAGTTCTTTCCGAACAAGGAGGCGGTGATCGCGGAACTGCAGCGGCGGCATGCCGTCGAGACGCGCTCTGACCTGCGCAAGGCGCTGCAGGTCCTGCCGGAGCAGCCCTCCCTGCGAAAGGCGCTGACGGTGGTCGTCGAAATGATCGTGGAGGAGCACCGCGCCGCGCCCGCCGTGCACAAAGCCATCTACGACGAACTGCCCCGCACGGTACGCGGCCTGGAAGAAGACAAGCACCAGCTGCGCGGGGAATTCCTGGAGGTGATCCGGCCGCTCATGCAGAACGTGCCGGACCCGGACCTGGCGACCTACCTGGTGGGCGTGGCCGCGCATGCGGTCGTGCACACCGTGACTGCGGAGCGGCCGAAGTTACTCGGCGACCCCCGCTTCGCCCCGGAGCTGGTCACCTTGCTGGAGAACTACCTGTGCCGCACCGCGCCTTCGCAGCGGGACGAAAACGCCTGAGGCAGCCGCTTCGCTTCGCCGCGCCGGGCGTGCGCCCTACCAGCGCCGGCCCAGCGGCAGGTACCGCAGGACGCTGGCCAGGCCCTGGCGCCCGCTGGCGGCCCGCACCAGCAGCGCACTGCCCA
>NZ_BAAJYT010000296.1:0-4159 GCF_057541515.1 Acidovorax sp. KNOB132 | reverse complement strand
CGCATCGCCGCGGCCACCGCGGCGCCGCTTCCGGCCCGCGGGCCGCCGCCACTCTCCTGATCCGCCTTCCGATTTCGCAGCGCGGGCCGGCCACCACGGCAGGCCACGCGATGCGATGTTTTTCGCACCGATCAGCGGCGCCCGATGGGGCGCCACAGAGAGCCCTTTTTTTATGCACCCAACCATTGCACGGCCCGTCGCGCTGGGGATGGCCCTGGCCTGGCTGCCCCTGGCCGCCACCGCCCAGACGCCCACCCCTGCAGACCCGGCGGCCGAACGCAGCCCGGCGCTGCCTGCCGTCACCGTCACGGCGCCGGCCACACCGGCGGCGCAGCGCAGTTCCCGCCTCGCTACCGGCACGGCGGGATCGTCGCTGGACACGCCGTTTTCCGTCACCACCGTGCCTGGCGAGCTGGTCCGCCAGCAAGGCGGCACCACCTTGCAGGACGCGCTGCGCAACGTGCCCGGCGCGCAGGCCGACTCGGGCTTCAACGGGTCGCACACGCAGTTCTTCATCCTGCGCGGCGCGGTGACCGACAGCGGTACCGGCTCCAACCGCGTGCTGCGCGACGGCGTGCGGCTGTCCAACTACCCCTACACCCCGGCGTTCGTGGAAAGCGTCGACGTGCTGCGGGGACCCGGCGCGGCCCTCGGCGTGCGCAGCGAACCGGGCGGCACCGTCAACCTCGTGACGCGCCAGCCGCAGCTGGCGAACTTCGGCAGCGCCTCGCTCGGCGCGGGCACGCACGGCGCGCTGGAGGCGTCCATCGACCTGAACCGCGTGCTGTCGGCCGAGAACGAACTGGCCGCCCGCGTGACGGCCACGCGGTCCCAGGCCAGCGAGTGGCGGCATGTGGAAGACCGCCTCGACGGCATCAAGCTGGGCTTGGCCCAAAGCGATGGCAACCGCTACCACCTGCGTGCCAACGTGGAGGCCACCAACCAGACCTACCAGCCGGACTACGGACTTCCCGCGCTGGGCGGGCGGCCGGTCGCCGTGCCACGGGACCGGCAGCTCGGCGAGCCCTTCGGCGACTCGACCACCGACAACCGCATCTACGATCTGCACGGCGATGTCGCCCTGTCGGCCCACACGCGCTGGTCGGCCGATTTCACGCACCTGCAGGCGCATTCGACCTCCATCAAGAACCTGCTGAACGGCTCGCCGCTGGCGGGCCAGCCCGCCGGCACCTATGCCCGGGTCTCGGCCTGGGAGCCGGGCACCGAGCGCCGCATCGACTCGTTCTCGACCGCGCTTTCCAGCACGCAGGGCACCGGCGCGGTGACGCACCATTTGTACTTCGGGGCGGACTACTACAAGGAGGTGCTGAACCAGCCCGCGCTGTCGGTGCCGGCCTCGACCAGCCCGGCCATCAACGTGTTCAACCCGGTGTATGGCCGGGTGACCGCGCCCCCGGCCGGGGCGGTGCTGGCGCAGAGCCTGACGACGCAGGATCTCGAATCCGTGTCGGTGTCCGCCCAGGATCAGATCGACTTCGGCGCATGGTCGGTGGTGGCGGGCCTGCGCTTCACGCGCCAGCGCTTCCTGTACGGCACGGCCGGCGTGCTGCCCGTGGAGGAGTCGCGCTGGAACCCGAAGCTGGCGGTGCTGCGCCGGCTGTCGGAGACCGATACGCTGTATGCCAACGTGTCCACCGGCACCTCGCCCAACCAGGTGGCTTCATCGTCGAACCAGTCCCTGCCCTCGCGCCGTTCGGCGCAGGTCGAAGCCGGCTGGAAATCGCTGTGGCGCGGCGGCGCGGTGGTCAGCGACCTGGCGGTGTACCGCCTCGATCAGAAGAACATGATCGCGTCCGACCTGAGCACGCCGCTGAACAACTTCGACTTCACCACGGCCGGCAGCGCGCGGTCGCAGGGCATCGAGGCGTCGCTGTCCGGCCAGGTGACGGACCGGGTGACCGTGGCCGCCACCTATGCCTTCACCCATGCGAAGTACCTGCAGAACCCCGTGTACGGCGGCATGTCTGTGCCCAACGTGGCCCGGCATGCGGCCACGCTGTGGGCGCAGTACGCCTGGAATGCGCAGTGGAAGACGGGTGCGGGCCTGTACCTGCAAAGCCGGCGCTTCGCCGACGAGGCCAACACCACGGTGCTGCCGGGCTACGCGCGCTTCGACCTGAGCCAGACCTGGACGGCGAAGCTGGCCCACGGCCAGAGCGTCGAGGTCCAGGCGACGGTGCGCAACCTGTTCGACCAGCACTACTTTGTGTCGAGCCACCTGCACGTGAGCCGCTGGATCACGCCGGGGCAGGGGCGCAACGCGTTCGTCTCGGCCACCTACCGCTTCTGAGCGTCCGCCGCCCGGTCCATCCCGCCCAGTGCCCGGAGCACGTTCTCGGCCGTGGCGGGCGCGGTCAGCGTGACCGGCTGCCGGGCCGCCTCAGTCGGGCGCGCCGCGGCAATCGCGTTGCGCAGGGCCTCGTACACGCTGATGGCCAGCATGAACGGCGGCTCGCCCACGGCCTTGCTGCCGCCCACGTTGTCCTCCCGGTTGGCCTCGTGCCACAGCGCCACGGTGAAGCGCTCGGGGATGTCGCCCGTGGCCGGGATCTTGTAGGTGCTGGGCGCGTGGGTGGTGAGCCGGCCCTGGTCGTTCCACACCAGCTGCTCGGTCGTGAGCCAGCCCATGCCCTGCACGAAGCCGCCCTCGATCTGGCCGATGTCGATGGCCGGGTTGATGCTGCGGCCCACGTCGTGCAGGATGTCCACCGCCAGCACGCGGCTCTCGCCGGTGAGCGTGTCGATGGCCACTTCGGTGCAGGCCGCGCCATAGGCGAAGTAGTAGAACGGCCGGCCGGTGAGCGTGGCCTTGTCGTAGTGGATCTTGGGCGTGCGGTAAAAGCCGTCGCTCCACAGCTGGATGCGGTTGGCATAGGCCTCCTTCACCACGTCGCCCCAGTTGCGCACGGCGTGGGGCGTGATGACCTGCCCGCCGGCGAATTGCACCTCGCCGGCGCCGCAGTGGTCCAGGCCGCACACGAAGGCGGCGAGGTTGTCGCGCACGTGGCGCGCGGCGAACTGGGCAGCGCGGCCGTTCAGGTCGGTGCCGCTCGATGCGGCCGTGGCACTGGCGTTGGGCACCTTGCTGGTGTCGCTGGCGGTCACCAGCACGCGCGCCAGCGGCACGCCCAGCTCGTCGGCCACGATCTGCGCCACCTTGGTGTGCAGGCCCTGGCCCATCTCGGTGCCGCCGTGGTTCACCTGCACGCTGCCGTCGGTGTACACGTGCACCAGCGCGCCGGCCTGGTTGAACAGCGTGGCGGTGAAGCTGATGCCGAACTTCACCGGCGTGATCGCCAGCCCGCGCTTGAGCACCGGGCTCGCGGCATTCCAGGCCAAAATGGCCTCATGCCGGCGTTTATATTGGCTGGATTGCTCTAATTTTGGTAGCAGATCGTGGAGGATGTTGTCCTCCACCGGCACCTGGTAGTGGGTGACGTTGCGGTCGGTGGTGCCGTACAGGTTGCGCATGCGCACCGCGAGCCCATCGCACCCCAGGGCCCGCGCGATGTCTCCCAGGATGGCCTCGATGGCGATCACGCCCTGCGGCCCGCCGAAGCCGCGAAAGGCCGTGTGGCTCTGCGTGTTCGTCTTGCAGCGGTACGAGGCGATCTCGACGTTTTCCAGGAAGTACGCGTTGTCGCTGTGGAACACGGCGCGGTCGGCCACGGGGCCCGACAGGTCGGCCGAGAAGCCGCAGTTGGCCGCCATGCGCAGCCGCAGGCCCGTGATGCGGCCCGTGCCGTCGAAGCCCACGTCGTACTCGTAGGCGAACGGGTGGCGCTTGCCCGTCACCATGAAATCCTCGTCCCGGTCCAGCCGCAGCTTGACCGGGCGACCGAATTGGTTCGCCGCCACCGCCGCCCACACGGCCAGGTGGCCGGCCTGCGTCTCCTTGCCGCCGAAGCCCCCGCCCAGGCGCCGGCATTCCACGCGCACCGCGTGGTTCTCCAGCCCCAGGGCATGCGCCACCCAGTGCTGCACCTCGCCCGGGTGCTGGGTGCTGGAGTGGATCCACCACTGCCGCTGCTCCAGCGGCAGCGCGTAGGCGATCTGGCCCTCCAGGTAGAAATGCTCCTGCCCGCCGACCTCGAAGCGGCCCTGCAGCCGGTGCGCCGCGCGGCCCAGGCCCGCGTCG
>NZ_BAAJYT010000295.1:0-4170 GCF_057541515.1 Acidovorax sp. KNOB132 | reverse complement strand
TAGCCCGTGCCGAAGTCGTCGATGGACAGCTTGAAGCCCTGCTCGGACAGGCGGTTGAGCATGGCCTCGGCCCGCAGGGGCTCGTCCATGATGGCACTCTCGGTGATCTCCAGGCAGAACGACGCGGCGCTCACGCCGTGGCGCGCCAGCAGGGTGCCCAGGCGGTTGCTCAGCTCGGGGTCGAGCAGGTCGCGCGTGGACAGGTTGATCGAGATGCGCAGCGCCAGATCCTGCACGCGCGGCTGCGCCAGGAAGATCACCGCCTGCTCGAACATCCACAGCGTGAGCTGCCGAACGAAGCCGGTCTGCTCCGCAAAGGGGATGAACTGCATCGGCGGCACCATGCCGCGCTCAGGGTGCTGCCAGCGCACCAGGGCCTCGGCCGCGTGGCCCGGCTGGCCGGTCAGCGACACCTTGGGCTGCAGGAACAGGCGCAGCTCGTTGCGGTCCACCGCGCGGCGCAGTTCGGTCAGCAGCGAGAGCGAGACGGCGCTGGAGGAATCCATCGACGGCTCGTACACCAGCGCCCCGCTGAGCCGCAGCTTGGCCGCGTACATGGCGATTTCGGCGTGGCTCAGCAGGGTGTCGGCATCCTGCGCCGGACCGGGCCAGCAGGCGATGCCGATGCCCGCGCTCAGATCCACCGTGCGGTCGTCGAAAGCCATGGGCGTCTCGAAGGCCCGGAGGATGCGCTGGGCCATGTCGCGCGCGGCCGCCTCGTCGGCGCCGGGCAGCAGCATGGCGAACTCGTTGCCGCCCAGGCGGGCGATGACGTCCTGCGGCGACCGCGTCTGCCCGCTGATGCGTTCGGCCACGGCCTGCAGCAGCCGGTCGCCCAGCGCGTAGCCCAGCACGCCGTTCACGTGCTTGAATCGGTCCAGGTCCAGCGCGATCACGGCCACGGGGCGCCCTCCGCTGCCGGGGCCGATGGCCTCCATGATGGCGCGGCGAAAGCGCTCCCGGTTGGGCACGCCGGTCAGCCGGTCGGTATCGGCCAGCCGCAGGATCTCGCCCTGCTGCCCTGCGATGTCCACGCGCATGCGGTCGAACGAGCGGGCGAGGTTGCCGATCTCGTCGAGGCGGCGCGTGTGCTCGATGGGGGCGTCGTAGTCGCCCTGGGACAGGCGGTGGGTGGCCGAGACCAGCGAGCGCAGCGGTGTCGTCACGCGGCGCGCCATGAAGGCGCTGCCCAGCGCGAAGAGCACCAGGCCAGCCACGGTGATCCCGCCCAGCAGGGCCTGCAGCTGGCGGTAGGGCGCCACCACGTCGTTGAGCGAACGAAGCAGCAGCGCCCGGGCACTGGTGGCGCCGCTGTCCAGGCGCACGGGGCGCACCAGCAGCGTCTCGCCGCCGAGCACCTGCTCACCGCCCATGCGGAAGTCGCGCAGATCGGCCAGCGCGCGGTCCGGCAGGGTGCTCACCGGCACGGCCACGGCACCGGTGGCATCGCGCACCTGGATGGCCACGTCCACCGACAGCAGTTGCTGCATCTCGGACACCAGCGTCTCGTTGACCGGAAAACCCATCAGCACCCAGCCCACCAGCAAAGGCGCCCGCATGGGCACCATCACGAACTGGTACGGGATGCCGTGCACCACGGCGATCTGGCTGCCCTGTGGCTGCGCCACCAGCGCGGGCACGGCCTGGTCCACCGCGCTCTGGTAGTCGGCCGGAGTGCGCGAGGGGCTGGTGGCCTGCAGGTGCATGCGGGTGTCCAGCAGCGCCGTCATCGCGGCGCCGATGCGCGCGCCGTGGTTCTCCAGCACAGACTGGATCGTCTCCGAGTCGCCCGAATTCACGGCGGACCGAAAACCGTAGTCGGCCGCCAGCAGCACCGAGGCCTCCTGCAGCCGCACGGCGTTCTGCTCCAGCAGCCAGCGCCAGACGCGTTCGTCCACGTCCAGGCTGCGCTCGATCTGGGCGCGGGCATTGCGCACGATGAAGGTCTGCACCACGGCAAATCCCGCCGCCTGCACGATCAGCAGCAGCAGCAGGGAAATGCCGACCAGCCGAAGGATCAGGCTGCGGTGCAGCGCGCGCAGGTTCAAGGGGTCACCCCCGTCAGGCGGACGACCACCGGCGCCGCGCCTTCGGCCACCGCCAGGGGCTGCGCATAGGCCGCGGCGCCCACCGGCAGGCCCGAATGCCACACGCGCAGCGTGTAGTTGCCCGCGGGCACCTTCTCCAGGCGCGCGCTGCCGAACGGCGCGGCGCTCTGCGCGAAATACGGTGTCTCCAGCACGAGGATCCAGGCGACCATCTGGTCGTGGATGTTGCAGCCGAGCACCACGACGCCCGGCCGGTCGAAGAGCACGGGGTTGGCCGGCGTGCCGGAATACAGCTGCAGCTCGAACTTCTTGGCCGGCGAGAACGAATACACATGGTGGCGCACGTTGTCCCTGTTGGGAAACCGCACCTCGGTGCCCACCGTCACGGCCAGCACCTCGGGCACGAAGCGGCGCTTGAGCTGCCCCATGTCCTGCTGGGCCATGGGACGCACCAGCTTGTGCGCCTCCGGGGAATCCAGGAACACGATCGCGCCCGGCAGCGGTTTGCCGGAGCCGTCCTGCACCGTCACCTGGACCTCCGCGGCCATCGCCGGCAACGCCAGTGCACAGAGCACGGCAACCATGCTCCGGAGCATGGTCGAGCGAAGTCGGGTCATGGGGCCGGTTCCTTCCAAAAATGTAACAAGACCACGGCGGATCGAAAGGCGCCAAAGTGGAATGCGCAAAAATGGCACGGCGCTACGCTACCAAAAAAATAGCATCGGAACGATGCATTTAATAAGATATGAGCGATTAAATCAATTCATACAAGTGCGCCATCCACCCGGCACTTTAGAGGCAGATACTCCCTGTTGGGTCTTTCATATGTAACACCCATTGCGAATGCGGCCACTGCCCGGACGGCGCCGCACACCGATCACTGGCACTGCTTTTGCTGTGCATTTCGTTCAAAGGCCATCGGCCACGGAAAACACCATGCAGACCGCTTCGTTCTTCAAGACCCTCTCCATCTCCCGCCGTCTTTTCCTGGGGTTCGGCTGCATGCTGGCGCTGCTCATCGCGGTGGCCTTCGTGGCGCACGCCTCGCTGAACGAGGTCAACCAGCAGATGCAGCAGATGACCGGCGCCAGCGCCGCCAAGATGCGGCTGGTCAACAGCATGCTGGAGAACGTGAGCGCCATTGGCATCCAGGGGCGCTCGGCCGCCATGCTCGGCGAGGTCGATCCCAAGAGCGCGGACGAGCAGACCCGCCGCGTCGGCCAGGCACTGCAGCGCTACGCGGCGCAGGAGACCGAGCTGGCCACGCTGCTCGACTCCGGCGCCACGCCAGCCGAACGCCAGCTGCAGACCGACATCCAGGCCCTGGCCCGCAAGACCCGCCCCGAGCTGGACACGGCGCTCAAGGCCATCTCCGACGGTGACACCGTGAGCGCCACGCTCTCGCTCATGACGCGCGTGGCCCCTGCCGAAGCCGCCTGGCGCGACAAGCTGGCCGAACTGGTGCAGCTGCAGAACACCCTCAACACCGAGGCCGCGGCCGACGCGTCGCGCATGGAAAACCGGGCCCGCGCCATCGGCGGCGGGCTGGTCGCGCTGGCCATCGTGCTGGGCGCGCTGATCGCCTGGCGCACCACGGCCAGCATCACCCAGCCCATCGGACGGGCGGTGGTGGTGGCCGAACGCATCGCGCGCGGCGACCTCACCTCGCGCGTGGAAGTGCGCATCCAGGACGAAACCGGCCGGCTGCTGGACGCCATCGCCGCCATGCAGGAGCAGCTGCGCTCGCTGGTGGGCGGCATCGGCACCACGGCGGATTCGATCCTGCTGGCCAGCTCCGAAGTGGCCTCGGGCAACCTCGACCTGAGCCAGCGCACCGAGCAGACCTCGGGCAACCTGCAGCAGGCCGCATCGGCGCTGGAGGACCTGACGCACACCGTGCAGCAAAGCGCCGATGCCGCGCGCCAGGCCAACCAGATGACCGCCGCCGCCTCGCAGGTGGCCGAGCGCGGCGGCGAGGTCGTCTCGCAGGTGGTGCGCACCATGGACGTGATCAGCGCCAGCTCGCGCAAGATCGCGGACATCATCAGCGTGATCGACGGCATCGCCTTCCAGACCAACATCCTGGCAGCTCAACGCCGCCGTGGAAGCCGCCGCGCGGCGA
>NZ_BAAJYT010000294.1:0-4190 GCF_057541515.1 Acidovorax sp. KNOB132 | reverse complement strand
GGCCCGCCCGGCCGCCGCCCCGCGCTACCGCCGCCAGAACGCCGGGGTGAGCAACACCATGAAGCTCAGGATCTCCAGCCGCCCGAGCAGCATGGCCAGGGTGCAGACCCAGAGCTGGAACTCGGTGAGCACCGCGTAGGTGGCCGACGGCCCGAGCAGCCCCAGGCCCGGCCCCGTGCAGTTGACGCTGGCCAGCACGGCGGAGAACGCGCTCACCAGGTCCAGATCGGTCAGCAGCAGCACCATGCTCAGCACCGTGACGGTGGCGCCATAGACCAGCATGAACGCCAGCACCGAGAAGATCATGCGGTGGTCCACCACCGCGCGGCCCAGGCGCACGGGCTGCACGGCGCGGGGGTGGGCCAGGCGCGTCATCTCGCGGCGGGCCTGCTTCAGCAGGATCAGCATGCGCACCATCTTGATGCCGCCGCCCGTCGATCCCGCGCTGGTGGCCACGCCCGACAGCATGAGCATGAAGATCGGCGCGAACACCGGCCAGGCCAGGTAGTCGGTGGTGGCAAAGCCCGTCGTCGTGGCGACCGACACCACATGGAAGAACCCGTGCCGCAGCGCCGCCAGCGGCGCATAGATGTCCTTGGCCCACAGCAGCAGCGCGACGAACAAACCGCCGCCCAGCAGCGTGAGCACGGTGGCGCGCATCTCGGGGTCGCACCACAGGCTGCGCCAGTGGCCCTTGCGCAGCGCGACGAAATACAGCGCGAAGTTGCAGCTGGCCACCACCATGAACACCACCGCGATGGATTCGAGCAGCGGCGACTGGAAATGGCCGAAGCTGCTGTCGTGCGACGACAGCCCGCCCAGGCTCACCGTGGTGAACATGTGCATGACGGCATCGGCCGGCGGCATGCCGCCCAGCCAGTAGGCCAGCGCACACGCCAGCGAAAAGAGCACGTACACGCCCCACAGCCCCTTGGCGGTTTCGGTCATGCGCGGGGTGAGCTTGGTGTCCTTGACCGGGCCAGCGGCCTCGGCCTTGAAGAGCTGGCTCGCGCCCACGCCCAGCAGCGGCAGCACGGCCACCGCCAGGATCAGGATGCCCATGCCGCCCAGCCACTGCATGAAGGTGCGCCACACGTTGATCGACAGCGGCAGCGCATCCAGCCCCGTCAGCACGGTGCCGCCCGTGGTGGTCAGGCCCGAGACGGCCTCGAAGTACGCATGCGTGAACGATATCGGCCGGCCGATCTGGTGCATGGCCAGCAGCAGCGGCAGCGCGGCGAAGAGCGGCAGCACCACCCACACGAGCGCGACGAGGATGATGCCGTGGCGCGGCTGCAGTTCGCGCGCCTGGTGGCGCAGACCCGCCCACAGCCCGCCGCCGCACAGCAGCGTGGCCGCCAGGGCGCCGGCGTATTGCGGCCACAGGCCGTCGCCCGTCCACCAGGAGGCCGCCAGCGGCACGCCGAAAGCCAGCGAGAACAGGGCGAGCAGCGCGCCCAGCACGCGCAGAACGGGAAGAAGGTCCGCCATGGTGTCGGTGTGGAAGGAAACGAAGAGGGTCGGGGGCGCGGGTTCAGAAGAACGTGGCGCCCAGGCGGAAGGCCTTTTCCACATCGCGCACCAGCCGCTTGTTCGGCAGGAAGAACACCACGTGGTCCCCGCTTTCGATCACCGTGTGGCTGCGCGGGATGATGACCTGGGGTTCGGCGAAGGCGTCCGGGCCATCGCCCTCGGCCAGCGCCGCATCCGCCCCCGGCTCCGCGCCGGACAGCCCGCGCACGATCAGCCCCATGTGCACCTCGGGCGGCAGGTGCAGGTCGCCGACCTTGCGGCCCACCACGCGCGAGCTCTTGCGGTCGCCGCGCGCCACGATCTCCAGCGCCTCGGCCACGCCCCGGCGCAGGCTGTGCACGGCCTGCACGTCGCCGCGGCGCACGTAGGCCAGCAGCTCGCCCAGCATGGCCTGCGCGGGCGACAGCGCGATGTCGATCTGCGTGCCGTGCATCAGGTCGGCGTAGGAGCGCCGGTTGATCAGCGCCAGCACGCGGCTCGCGCCCATGCGCTTGGCCAGCAGGCAAGCCATGATGTTGTCCTCGTCGTCGTCGGTGAGCGCGAGGAACAGGTCCACCTCCTCGACGTTCTCGTCGCCCAGCAGGTCTTCGTCCGTGGCATCGCCCTGCAGCACCAGCACCTCGGAGGGCAGCGTGGAGGCCAGCTCGACGCAGCGGTCCGGATCGCCCTCGATCACCTTGATGTGAAAGCGCCCCTGCTGCGCCAGCTGCCGCGCCAGGCGCAGGCCCACGCGGCCGCCGCCGGCGATCATGATGCGGCGCACCGCCCGCGCGGGCTGGCCGTCGCGCTGGTGCATGGCGGCCAGCACCTGGGGGATGTGCTCGCGCGCGGACAGCACGAAGACCTCGTCGCCCGCCGCGATGCGCGTGTCGCCGTCGCAGGCGATGAAGCGGTCGGGCTCTTCGGGAAAGCGGCGGTAGATGGCCACCATGCGCATGGCCACGTCCGGGATGCCGGCCCGCATGTCGGCGATGCGCACGCCCGCCACGGTCGCGCCGGCCCGCACGCGCACCGACACCAGGCACGCCCGGCCGCCGGCGAATTCGCGCACCTGCAGCGCCTCGGGGTACTCCACCAGCTTGCCGATGTAGCGCGTCAGCGATTCCTCGGGGCAGATGATGCGGTCCACCGCGAAGCCGTCCTTGCCCAGCAGCAGCGCGGCCTGCTCGCGGTCGTGCTCGAAGCCGGAGGAGCGCACCCGCGCGATGCGTGTGGGCACGTTGAAGAGCAACTGCGCGACCTTGCAGCACACGAGGTTGGTCTCGTCCTGCGCGGCGCAGGCGATGAGCAGGTCGGTGTCGCGCGCGCCGGCCTCGGCCAGCACCTCGGGGTCGATGCCGTTGCCCACCACGCCGCGCAGGTCGAAGCGCGATTCCAGATCGCGCAGGCGCTGGGCGTCCGTGTCGATGACGGTGATGTCGTTCTGCTCGGACACGAGGCTGTCGGCCACGCTGCAGCCGACGCGGCCCGCGCCGAGGATGATGATTTTCATGTCAGTGTTTTGGGCTGGACCGGACCGCAGGCTCGATGGGGACCGTCAGCCGCGCACTTCGCCTTCGCCCAGCACCACGTACTTGAGCGAGGTCAGGCCCTCGATGCCCACCGGGCCGCGGGCATGGAACTTGTCGGTGCTGATGCCGATCTCGGCGCCCAGCCCGTACTCGAAGCCGTCGGCGAACCGGGTGCTGGCGTTGACCATCACGCTGGCCGAATCCACCTCGCGCAGGAAGCGCTGGGCGTGGCCGTGGTGGGTGGTGAGGATGGCGTCGGTGTGGTGGCTGGAGTAGCGGTTGATGTGGGCGATGGCCTCGTCCAGGCCGTCCACCACCTTCACGCTGATGATCGGGGCGAGGTATTCCTCGCTCCAGTCCTGCTCGGTGGCGGGCACCAGCTTCGCGCCCGGCACGCCGGCCAGCAGGGCAAGCGATTCGGGGCAGCCGCGCATCTCCACGCCCTTGGCGGCATAGACCGCGCCGATCTGCGGCAAAAAGGCGGCCGCCGCGCCGCGCGCCACCAGCAGGCTCTCGCTGGCGTTGCACGGGCTGTACTTGTTCGTCTTGGCGTTGTCGGCCACCTTCACCGCCATGGCGATGTCGCAGGGGTCGTCCACATAGGTGTGGCAATTGCCGTCCAGGTGCTTGATGACCGGCACCTTGGCGTCGCGGCTGATGCGCTCGATCAGGCCCTTGCCGCCGCGCGGGATGATGACGTCCACGTACTCGGGCATGGCGATCAGGTGGCCCACGGCCTCGCGGTCGGTGGTCTGCACCAGCTGCACCGCGTCCTCGGGCAGGCCGGCCTCGGCCAGGGCCTGCTGCACCAGGGCCGCCAGGGCCTTGTTGGAGTCGATGGCCTCGGAGCCGCCGCGCAGGATGCAGGCGTTGCCGCTCTTGATGCTGAGGCTCGCGGCCTCGATGGTCACATTGGGGCGGCTCTCGTAGATCATGCCGAACACGCCGATGGGCACGCGCATCTGGCCGACGCGGATGCCGCTGGGCTGCTGGCGCATGCCGGTGATCTCGCCGATCACGTCGCCCATGGCGGCGAGCTGCTCGCAGCCGAGCGCGCAGGTTTCCAGCACCTTGGGGGTGAGCTTCAGGCGGTCGACCATGGGCTCGGCCAGGCCGGCGGCGCGGGCGCGCTCCAGGTCGCGGGCG
>NZ_BAAJYT010000293.1:0-4217 GCF_057541515.1 Acidovorax sp. KNOB132 | reverse complement strand
CAAGGCCGCCTCCAGCGCGGGCGAGACGCTGGCCATCGCCGCGAGCGGGGGGCCAGCCGCCCTCCAGCGGCAGCTCGGCCCGCCAGCCCTGGCCGGCATGGGCCAGCACCACGGGCATGGGCGTGGGGCTGGCGCTGCGCTGCGGCGACAGCGGCACGCGCGCCGTCCACACGTCGCCCTGCCAGGCCTGCGTCCAGTCCGCCGCGGTTTCGATCACGCCGGTGGTTTCGGGAAAGAACTCCAGCGCCTTGCCGCGCAGCGCGGCGGGCAGCCCGGCCACGGTGAGGGCGATGGCGTTGCCGTCCACGCGCGCGCTGCTGGCCGGGGCGCCGGCAGCGGGCGCCGGCAGCGGCTGGGGGTGTGCCTGCTGCGCGGCATCGAAGGCCCCGGCGCTCAGCGCCGTGGTGCTGCGGATCGGCAACTGCAGGGTGAAGTCGCCTTCTTCGGGGATGCATTCCTTGCGGCACACCAGCCACGAGGCGCGCAGGTGGAAGGTGGCGGTGCGCGCCAGCGGGCCGGGCGCGAACGCATCGGAGACGGCCATGGGCACCGGCAGCAGCACCGTGCCCTCGTAGCCGTAGTTGGCCAGGTTGCCGATGGGGATCTTGCGCGGCACGGGCCAGGCGATGTCGCCGGCCTCGATGCCGGCGGGCACCTGCCACTCCAGCTGTGTGGGCAGGCCCGAATCGCCCGAATTCATCCAGTAGGTGTGCCACTCGGGCTGGTGGGTGATCGACAGGCCCAGCCAGAGCGGCTTGCCCGGCGCCACACCCTCGGGGGCGTGGGCCACCAGCTCGGCCTGCACATGGGGGGTGGTGACGGTGCTGCTGCCGCTGCCGGCACCGGTGGTCTTGGGGCCCAATTGGGCCCCGGCGCCCATGTGGAAAGCGCTGGCAGCTATCAAAAAAAGAGCGGGCAGCAAGCGCTGGAGCAGGCGGTGTGACATGTCGCAGGGTGGGAGCCGTAGCCCGGGGTTTGGTTCCTGGGCCGGTGTCAGGCGGCGAAGCCGAGCACCACACGGCGCGACAGGGCGCCTTTCTTCTCGATCTTGGTCACGACCACGGCGCCGATCTCGCCGGTGTGCGCCACGTGCGTGCCGCCGCAGGGCTGCAGGTCGATCTGCGGCGCGCCCGCCTCGCCGGTGCCACCCACGCGCACGGTGCGCAACTGGCCCGTGCCGCGCGGCGGCTGCACGCTCATGCTCTTGACCAGGGCGGGGTTGGCGTCCAGCTCCGCATCGGTGACGGTGCCCAGGGTGACGGCATGGCCTTCGGCCACCAGGCGCGCGATGCCGGCGGTCAGCGCGTCCTTGTCCAGCGCGCCGTCCATGTGGAAATCGAGCCGCGCGTAGTCGGGGGTGATCGAGCAGCCGTTCACGGGCTGCGCCACCAGGTGGCACAGCAGGTGGGTGGTGGTGTGAAAGCGCATCAGCCGGTGGCGGCGCTCCCAGTCGATGCGCGCGGTCACGGCCTCGCCCACCGTCCAGGGCGCGACTTCGCCCGGTGCGGGCACGTGCACGATGGCGGCCGTGGGCCGGCCTTCGGCATCCTTGCCCTTGCGTGTGTCGGCAATGGCGACGGTGCTGCCGTCCGCCCGCATCAGCACGCCGCTGTCGCCGGCCTGGCCGCCCCCGAGCGGGTAGAACACGGTGCGGTCCAGCACGATGCCGCCGTCCGGCTGCACCGCCACCACGGTGGCCTGGCATTCGCGCAGGTAGGCGTCTTCGCGGAAGAGGTCTTGCGTGGCCAGCGTGGGGGTGGGGGTGGTCGCAGGGGGGGAGCGGTCGTCGGTCGTCATGGCCCGATGGTAACGGCGGCGCCTGCGGGAGCGCCCTCCGTGCGGCGCGCCGTGGGCGTGGCGTGCGCCGGCGTGCACACCGGCGCGGGCGGAAGGCCGCCCACCTCGGCGGGCGTGGCCACCGATTCGCCGGGCGGCAGCATGCGCGCCTGGCGCCAGCGGCCGAACCGGTAGTAGGCGATGGACATCAGCATGGCGCACAGCGCGCTGGCCGGAAAGCTCCACCAGATCGCGTCCGCGCCCAGCACCGGCTGCAGCCCGTACGCGATGGGCAGGCGGATGCCCCAGAGCGCCAGCCCGAGGATGATGAGCGGCGGCACCACCGCGCCCGTGGCCCGCACCACGCCCGACAGCACGAAGGTCACGCCGAAGAACAGGAACGACCCCACCGCGATGTGGTTCAAATGCCGGGCGGCTTCCAGCGAGGCGCTGCCCTCGGGCAAGAAGAGCGACAGCGCCATGCGGTCCAGCAGGATGAGCGGCGCGATCAGCGCGCCCGTGAGCAGAAAGTTGAACAGCGTGCCGCTGCGCGCCACGCCGTCCACCCGGTCCCAGCGGCCGGCCCCCACGTTCTGCGCCGCCATCGACGAGCACGCGGCGCCGATGGCCATGGCCGGCATCTGCACGTAGGTCCACAGCTGCAGCGCCGCGCCATACGCCGAGGCCGTGACCACGCCCTGGGCGTTGACCATGCCCATCACCATGAGCATGGCCAGCGAGATCATCACCATCTGCACGCCCATCGGAATGCCCTTGACCACCAGCGCCCGCAGGATGGCGGGGTCGGGCACGAACAGGCGCCACTGCGCCCGGCCGATCCACAGTGGATGGCGTCGGTAGCGCAGCCAGGCCAGCAGTGCCGCGAAGCTCAGGGCATTGGCCACCAGCGTCGCCATGGCTGAGCCGGCGATCCCCATGCGCGGCAGCGGCCCCAGGCCGAAGATGAGCAGCGGGTTCAGCGCCGTGTCCAGCACCACCACCAGCAGCAGGAACAGGAACGGCGTGCGCGTGTCGCCCGCGCCGCGCAGCACCGCCGACACGAACGCGAACAGGTACAGCAGCGGAATCGCCAGGAACAGCGTGCGCAGATAGGCCTCGGCCAGCGGCAACGCGTCGGCTGGCGTGCCCATCCAGCCGAGGATTTCGCGCGACAGCGGCAGCCCCACCAGCGCGATGAGCACCGAGGTGCCCCCGAAGAACGTGGCGCTGGTGCCCATCACGCGCTGTGCCTGTGCCAGGTTCCTGGCACCCATGGCCTGCGCCACGAGGATGGTGGCCGCCATGCCCACGCCGAACACGGCACCGATCAGCAGGAAGAGGATGTTGTTGGCGTTCGCCGTGGCCGTGAGCGCCGCCTCCCCCAAATAGCGCCCCACCCAGATGGCGTTGACGGAGCCGTTGAGGGACTGCAGCACGTTGCCCGCGAGGATGGGCAGTGCGAACACCAGCAGCGTGCGGCCGATGGGGCCTTGGGTCAGGTCGCGCGTGGGGGGCTTTGGCATGCGGCATGGTGCCAGCCGCCCGGGTGGCCCGGCTGTCGGCCGATGCCGGCACCGGCCATCAGAACCCCTGCAGCACGACCTTGCCGATGGCGCGGCCGCTCTCCACCAGCGCATGCGCCTGGCGCAGGTGGGCCGCGTCGATGCGCCCGCCATCGGTGGTGAAGGTGCTGCGCAGGCGCCCGGCGTCCAGCAGGCGCGCCACTTCGGCCAGCAGCTCGCCCTGGCGGTGCAGGTCGGGCGTGCCGAACAGCGAGCGGGTGAACATCATTTCCCAGTGCAGCGAAATGCTCTTGCGCTTGAGCGGCATCACGTCCAGCGAGGGCATGTCGTCGATCACGGCGATCTGCCCCTGGGGCCGCACGCAGTCCACGTACTGCGCCATGTAGGCCGGCGTGTGGGTGAGGGCCGCCACATGGTCCACCTGCGGCACGCCCAGCGCGGCCAGTTGCGGGGCGAGCGGCTGGCGGTGGTCGATCACGTCGTGCGCGCCCAGGTCCAGGCACCACTGGCGCGTCTCGGGGCGTGAGGCGGTGGCGATCACGCGCAGGCCGGTCAACTGGCGCGCGAGCTGGATCAGGATCGAGCCCACCCCGCCCGCGCCGCCCACCACCAGCAGGGACTGGCCCGCCGCAGCGCCGTCGCCCGAGGGCACGCGCAGCCGGTCGAACAGGATTTCCCAGGCCGTGATGGCGGTCAGCGGCATGGCGGCCGCCTGCGCATCGGACAGCGTGGCGGGCGCATGGGCGGCGATGCGCGCATCCACCGTGTGCAGTTCGGCGTTGGAACCGGGGCGGTCGATGGCGCCGGCGTAGTAGACCCGGTCGCCCACGGCGAAGCCCTGCACCGCGCTGCCCAGCGCCTGCACGGTGCCCACGGCGTCCCAGCCCAGCACCTTGGCCGCGCCGCCTTCGGGCGCCG
>NZ_BAAJYT010000292.1:0-4261 GCF_057541515.1 Acidovorax sp. KNOB132 | reverse complement strand
CCAGCACCCCGGCCGCGCCCCCCGCCCCCGGCAGCTTCGCCGCCGCGGCACGCAAGGCCGCGCCGGCAGTGGTCAGCATCAACACCAGCAAGGCCGCCGTTCGCCACCCGCGCAGCAACGACCCGTGGTTCCAGTTCTTCTTCGGCGACCAGGGCACCCAACAGGCGCAGACCGGCCTGGGCAGCGGCGTGATCATCAGCCCGGACGGCTACATCCTCACCAACAACCACGTGGTCGAGGGCGCGGACGAGATCGAGGTCACCCTGACCGACAGCCGCCGCACGCGCGCCACCGTGATCGGCACCGACCCGGACACCGACCTGGCCATCCTGAAGGTGCAGCTGGACAAGCTGCCCGTGATCGTGCTGGGCAACTCCGACCAGCTCGCCGTGGGCGACCATGTGCTGGCCATCGGCAACCCGTTCGGCGTGGGGCAGACGGTCACCAGCGGCATCGTGAGCGCGCTGGGCCGCAGCCAGCTGGGCATCAACACGTTCGAAAACTTCATCCAGACCGACGCGGCCATCAACCCGGGCAATTCGGGCGGCGCGCTGGTGGACGTGAACGGCAACCTGATGGGCATCAACACCGCCATCTACTCGCGCTCGGGCGGCAGCATGGGCATCGGCTTCGCCATTCCCGTGTCCACCGCCAAGCTGGTGCTGGACGGCATCGTGAAGGACGGGCAGGTCACGCGCGGCTGGATCGGCGTGGAGCCGAACGAGCTGTCGCCCGAACTGGCGCAGACCTTCGGCGTGAAGGCCTCCGAGGGCGTGATCATCACCGGCGTGCTGCAGGACGGCCCCGCCGCCCGTGCCGGCATGCGCCCAGGCGACGTGATCGTGCAGGTGCAGGACAAGCCAACTGCCAGCGTCTCCGCCCTGCTCACCGCCGTGGCCTCGCTCAAGCCCGGCACGCCCGCCACGTTCCAGCTGCAGCGCGGCGATTCGCGGGTGGAGCTGGAGGTGGTGCCCGGAACCCGGCCCCGGCCGCAGCGGGCACCTCAGCCACAGCGCTGAGGCGGCGTTGTCCCGGGGGGATTCATTCGCCGCGGGACACGATTGAAACGGGTGGGCGATGCATGGGGCCTTGCGGGCGGCCCAGGGGTGGCGCCGTGGTCTTGACGGCGGGCCGGCGACGTGAACGTCCGGCGCGGATCAGGCCATCGAGCAAGCCGTGGAGCGCACTGCAGGCAACCCCTGGCGCAGCATCAGCGCCGCCATGAAGAATCGATCACCCGATCACGCCCTGCCATCGGCGATGCGACCGGACGGCAGCGCGCAAGGGCAAGGCACGCCGCGCAGGCGTTGCCCAGCCCCCAATGTCAGGTCGGTTCCTGCGCCTGTTCGTCCTCGGGCGCCTTGGTGTGGCGGATGAAGAGCTGCGCCGCCCAGATGCCCAGTTCGTAGAGCAGGCACATCGGCACGGCCAGGGCCAGCTGGGACACCACGTCGGGAGGGGTGACCACGGCGGCGATGATGAAGGCCAGCACGATGAAATAGCCGCGAAAGCCCTTGAGCTTTTCCACGCTGACCAGCCCCATGCGCGCCAGCACGATCACGACGATCGGCACCTCGAACGACAGGCCGAACGCGAGGAACATGGTGAGTACGAAGCTCAGGTACGCCTCGATGTCAGGCGCGGCGGTGATGCTCTTGGGCGCGAAGCCCTGGATGAAGGCGAACACCTGCCCGAACACGAAGAAGTAGCAGAACGCCACGCCCACCAGGAACAGCAGCGTGCTGGAGACCACCAGCGGCAGCACCAGCTTCTTCTCGTGCGAATACAGGCCCGGCGCCACGAAGGCCCACACCTGCCACAGCACCACGGGCAGTGCCAGCAGGAAGGCCGACATCAGCAAAATCTTGAGCGGCACCATGAACGGCGAGATCACCGAGGTTGCGATCAGCGTGGCGCCCTTGGGCAGGTGCGCCACCAGGGGCGCGGCCAGCAGGTCGTAGAGCGCGCCCGGGCCGGGGTACAGGAACAGGATGCCCGCGGCGATGCCGATGGCGATCAGCGCCTTGACCAGGCGGTCGCGCAGCTCCATGAGGTGCTGCACGAACGGCTGCTCGGTGCCGGCCAGCTCGTCTTCTTTAGTGGGGGTTTCGGACATGGTGCAGGAGGGGCGGGCATTGCACCCGCGCGGGTGGCTGCGCGGGGTGCGCAGCCATCAATGGAATTTCTGGGGCCGAAAGCGGGCCACGCGCGCCGCGCCCGACTGGGCCTTGGTGCGCACGCCGCTGCGGGCTTTGTACCACTGCGGCGTGGCGCCCCGCTTGAGGCGCCAGTTCTTGCCGGGGTGCTTGTACGCGGGCACCACGCTGGCGTCGCCGGCCGCGTCGTACGGCACACCGGTATCGGTGCCCGTGCCGGACGCGGTGCCGGAAAAGTCGTTGTTCCAGTCTTTTTCGAAGTCGCTGGCGCTGGTGTGGATGCTCTGGTGCACGTCGCGTGCGGCACCTTCCATCGTTTCCTTCATCTTGCGCAGCTCGTCCAGCTCCATGGAACGGTTGACCTCGGACTTCACGTCGGCCACGTAGCGCTGCGCCTTGCCCAGCAGCGTGCCGACGGTGCGCGCCACGCGTGGCAGCTTCTCGGGGCCGATGACGATCAGCGCCACGGCGCCGATCAGCGCCATTTTGGACAGGCCAATATCAATCATGGAAGCAGGGCCGGCAGGGCATTAGCCCTTGTGCTTGGCTTCGACGTCGATGGTGGTGCCCTTGGGGTCGGCGGCGGTGTGGTTGACGACCTGCCCTGCGGGGGGCGTGGCTGGCGGCACGTCGCTCGCGGAGCCGTCCTTCATGCCGTCCTTGAACCCCTTGACGGCGCCGCCCAGGTCGGAGCCCATGTTCTTGAGCTTCTTCGTGCCGAACACCATCACCACGATCAGCAGCACGATCAGCCAGTGCCAGATGGAAAACGAACCCATGTCAATCTCCTAACGAATACGGACCATTCTAGACCCGCCGCATGACGGGGAAGTTCATATCCCTGCGGCCGCCCGGGCTCCACGGCCCTTCCCGGCGGCCGCCGGTTCAGCCCTTGAGCCAGGGCCGCGGGCCGCCCATCACGTGCACGTGCAGGTGGTGCACTTCCTGGCCGCCCTCGGCGCCCGTGTTCACCACGATGCGGAAACCGCCTTCGGGATAGGGATTGCAGCCCTGCTCCAGCGCCAGGCGCGGGGCCAGCGCCATCATGCGGCCCAGCACACCGGCATGGGCCTCGGTCACGCCGGCCATGGAGTGCACATGCTCCTTGGGCACCATCAAAAAATGCACGGGCGCCCAGGGGTGGATGTCGTGGAAGGCGAAGATGTCTTCGTCCTCGTACACCTTCCTGGAGGGAATCTGGCCCGCGATGATCTTGCAGAAAAGGCAGTTCGGATCGTGCTGCATGGATGGGGGATGGGGTGGAACTGGAAAAACGGGGCCTGGCTGGAGGCGCCGGGTCAGGCATTGTCGGCCATGTTCACCGTGGGACGCACGCCGACGTCGGCCTGGTGGGCCTGGATCCAGCCCTGCCCCGCGGTGCGGCCCAGCTCGAACAGCTGGCGGATGAACGGCAGGTCCGCCCGCGTCTTGCTGGAGGCGCCAAAGCCCGCCAGCAGCGAGCCGCCGTCGATACGGTGCATGCGCACGCTCTTGTAGCGCCGCGCATCCAGCTTGCCCTCGGCCAGCAGGCGCCGCACGAACTCGATGGCGCGCATCTCGCCCAGCAGGCTGGCGTTGAAGGTGACCTCGTTCATGCGCTCCATGATCTCGGAGGCGGTGTCGGGCACTTCGGCATGCTCGATGGGGTTGATCTGCACCAGCAGGACGTCGCTGCACTCGGTGTTGTAGATCAGCGGGTACAGGGCGGGGTTGCCGGAGTAGCCGCCGTCCCAGTAGTGCTGGTCGCCGATCTGCACCGCCTTGAACAGGAGGGGCAGGCAGGCCGAGGCCATGACGGCATCGGCGCTCAGGGCCTTGCCGGAGAAGATCTCGCCGCGCCCGGTGCGCACGTTGGTGGCGCACACGAAGACGCGGGGGGTGGCGCGCGGCGCTCAGCACGTCGAAGTCCACCTCGCGCTCCAGCAGCCGGCGCAGCGGGTTGATGTCCAGCGGGTTCGTCTGGTAGGGCGAGAGCCACTGGGTCATCATGCCCATGAAGGGGCTGGAGGCCAGCGGCACGCCCCACAGCAGGCTGCCCATGGCGCCCACGCCCTCCCACAGCCGCCGCAGCGTGGCGCGCGCCGCCTCGCAGCCGGCGCGGTGCG
>NZ_BAAJYT010000291.1:0-4274 GCF_057541515.1 Acidovorax sp. KNOB132 | reverse complement strand
AGAGCGAGCGCACGCAGCCCCGGTGCGACGTGGCCTGGGAGCGGGTGTCGCCCGAGCTGGCGGCGCTGGGGCTGGCGCCGCACCCACCTGACGAAGCCGCAGCGGCCTGAAAAAGCGCAGGCCCCGGACCGCTGCGCAGCCAGCGTGCCGCGCGTCGGGCCGGTTCCTGGCCTTCAGGGCCGATTCTTCAAGGCAGCGGCGTGAGCGTGATCCGGCCGTAGTTCAGCTGTGACCGGCGCGGCGTCGCGCCGTTGCTGTCCACCGGCACCAGCGTGACGGTGACGGCCTTGTCCCGCGCGATCAGGCGGGCCGTCTCCTCGTCGATCACGAACGAATAGCGGATACCGGCCTGGTGGTGCGCCGCATGCCCCGCCGTGTTCGCGGGCGTGGTCTTGGCCACGCTGGAGATCATTCCCACGAAGTTGGGCGATTCGGTGGTGGTGCTGGCGTTGGCGTTGGGCAGGTTCACGTACACCTTGGCGCTCACGCTGCGGTCGGGCGGGGTGGTCACGTCGTCGATGTGCAGCAGGTACAGCCGCGACGACTGGTTGGCCGCCAGCGCGGCGAGCGGCTTGCGAAAGCCTTCCGGCAGCGCGGCCTTGTGCGTGACGGGCGCGGTGCCCAGGTTGCGCTTTTGCGGCGCGGCCAGCACCACCAGCGGCTGCGCGGGATGCGCCAGGGCCGCGTTCTCGGCCGGTGCCGGCTGGCTGGCGCCTGCTGTCCGCACGGCGCTGCGCAGGGGCTTCGGGGGCGTGGCCAGGGAGTCGTACACGTAGCCCAGGTTTTCGGAGTTGACGACGTCGCTGACCTTCATGGAAGTCCACACGCCGTTTTCGTCGTAGAAGTTCCAGGCGTGGCCGTTCCAGTCCGCATCCGGCGGGTTGGTGTGCGAGGGGTCGACCGCGACCCAGCTGCTCCACATGCGGTCCACATTGGAATGGTGGGCGAAGAAGACCGGGTCGCGGGCGGCCGTGGAGAGCACGCCCATGTCGGAGCCGTAGTTGGGCGCTTGGCTGCCATCGGTGCCCGTCCACACGTGCACGTGGTTGTGGGGAATGGTCTCCAGCGTGCCGGGGCTGCCGCCGCCGATGGCCGTGTTGACCCCGCCGAACAAGGCGTAGGTGGGCGAGTTCAGCACGATGGACATGGCCTTCGGGCCCACGAAGGCGGCAGGGATCCGGGCCCCCGGCTTCACGTTGGCGGGGTTGCGCAGCGGATCGTACAGGGCGCTGCCGGCGCTGGCGTAGATCTGCGGGAAGGTCTGGGTCGAGGGGCTCTGGGTGCTCCAGTCCCAGTACGGCAGGCGCAGGTCGGGGTCGCCCGAGGCCTTGACCAGGGCGCGCTCCAGGAAGAACAGGTAGGCGCGGTGCCATGGTGGGAACCACCAGCTCGAATGGATTTCCTCGCCCTGCTGGCCGTCGGTGCCGCCGCCGCAGGCCCAGCAGTGCACGTAGCTCTGGCGCAGCCAGCCGGTGGGGCTGTTGGGGTTCTGGGCGGTGATGTCGCGCAGCCCTTGCCAGCCCTTGGTGAGGCTGGCGATCTCGGCGTCGGTCAGGGCGAAGGCGCTCTTGCGTGGCTTGACGGCGATCTTGCCGCCCTGGAAGGGCGTCGCTGGGCCTGGCGGCGGGGGCGGGGCGCAGTTCTGCGGGTTGTCGGCCGGGTTCTGCGCCCAGGCGGCACTGTGCTGCAGGCTCCACAACGAAAAGCCGGCGGTCAGGCTGGCCAGGTGCTGCAGGGCTTGCCTGCGGGAAGTATGGGAATGGCTCATGCCGCGGTCCTCCGAATTGATTTTTTGCCGTGGCGTGGGTCAGGGTCCGTGCCACGGCGATCAATGTACGCGGGGGAGGGCGGGCCGCGAAGGCGCGGGCGAAGGGCTGCAAGGGGTGCTGGCGCGACCCAATGGCAGCGCCAAGTCCTTGTCGGGAATGGATTTTTTGCGCTGCAGCGCACCGGGTGCCGCCGCTGGCGAGGCCACTGGTCGGCACCTTAAAAGTTCTGAATTCGGCGGCCCAGGCACTCGGCGGCAGGGCGCGGGGCGATGCGGGGGGGCGGTGCGGCCCGGCCGACGCGGCCGGGCCGGCCCCGTCAATGGTCGTGGTGCAGATAGCTCGCCTGGCGCGGCAGGCGCAGGCTGACCACGAACGCCAGCACCATCATGCCGGTCACGTACCAGAAGAACACCGTCTCATGGCCGATGGATTTGAGCCCCAGCGCGACGTACTCGGCCGAGCCGCCGAAGATCGCGTTGGCCACCGCGTAGGCCAGGCCGACGCCCAGTGCGCGCACCTCGGGCGGGAACATCTCGGCCTTCACGATGCCGCTGATGGAGGTGTAGAAGCTCACGATGGCCAGGGCCAGCGCGATCAGCACGAAGGCCACGTAGGGGCTGGTCGTGTGCTGCAGCGCCGTGAGGATGGGCACCGTGCACAGCGCGCCCAGCGCGCCGAACAGCAGCATGTTGTTGCGCCGGCCGATGCGGTCCGACAGCGCCCCGAACAGCGGCTGCATGCACATGTACACGAACAGCGCGCACGTCATCACGTAGCTGGTGGTCTTGATGGGCAGGCCCACCGTGTTCACCAGGTATTTCTGCATGTAGGTGGTGAACGTGTAGAAGATCAGCGAGCCGCCGGCCGTGTAGCCCAGCACGGTGAAGAAGGCCGCCTTGTGGTGGCGGAACAGCCCGCCCATGGTGCCGGCCTCCTTGTTCTGCTTGGCGGCGTCGGTCTGCGTCTCGTGCAGGGTGCGGCGCAGCAGCAGCGCGACCACGGCCGATATGGCGCCGATCACGAACGGAATGCGCCAGCCCCAGGCCTTCAGCTCGGCCTCGCTCAGCAGCGTCTCCAGGATCACGATGACCAGCACCGCCAGCAGCTGCCCGCCGATCAGCGTCACGTACTGGAATGAGGAGAAGAAGCCGCGCTGGCCGCGCAGCGCCACCTCGCTCATGTAGGTGGCGGTGGTGCCGTATTCGCCGCCCACCGACAGCCCCTGGAACAGGCGGCACATCAGCAGCAGGAAGGGCGCCCAGGCGCCGATGGCGGCATAGGTGGGCAGGCCGGCGATGACGAGGGAGCCCGCGCACATCATGGTGACCGAGATCAGCATCGAGGTCTTGCGCCCGTACTTGTCCGCGATGCGCCCGAACAGCCACCCGCCGATGGGCCGCATGAGAAAGCCCGCGGCGAACACGCCGGCGGTGTTCAGCAACTGGGCGGTGGGGTCCGATTTGGGGAAGAAGGCCGGCGCGAAGTACAGCGCCGAGAAGGCATACACGTAGAAGTCGAACCATTCGACGAGGTTGCCCGACGAGGCCGCCATGATGGAGAAGACGCGGTGGCGCTTCTCCTCGGCGGTGTAGGCGCGGGGCGCGGGTGCGTCGGCGTCGGCCGCGGTAGGGACGGGTGCAGTCATGGAAGACGGGCCTTTCTGGTCCGCATGCGCGGCATGCAGGGTGTGTTGTTGTGGCAGGCCGCATTGTCGTCGGGACGACGAAGTCCTGGCTGTCAGCCAAATCCGGCATCGCGCGCCACCGGCCTATTGAAAACCGCGCTTTCGCTCCTAGATGCAGCCCGGGGATCGCTCCGCCATTGCGGCGGCTGCGCTTTCCTTCCTCTGCAAAACCAACGCATACAGCGCAGCGGGAACCCGGATCGGCACCGCGCCGGCCCGCCAGCCTGTTGGAGGCCGGCGGCCCGTCCACGCGGCGCCGGCCGACCGCCTCTCCCCTTTGATGCCTTTTCGTTTTTGCCACCCGAGGAATACCGATCCATGCAACCCGAACACACCCGCGCCGTGATGGCCATCAGCCTGATGGCGGCCTTTGCCGACGAACACAAGGACGAGCGCGAGCGCGAACACCTGCGCCAGCTGGCCGAGTCGCTCAGCGCCGGCACCGGCCTGGACCTGATGAAGCTCTACCAGGACGTGCTGCTGCAGCGCGTGCGCATCGAGGACGCGGCCCAGGCGCTGGACACACCGGCGCTGCGCCAGCTGGCCTACGAAATGGCCGTGGGCGTGTGCGATGCCGACGGTGTGTGCAATGCCCAGGAAAAGGCCTTTCTGCAACGCCTGGGCGCAGCCCTGCAGATGGCGCCGGACGAAGCCGCCGCCGTGGTGCGCGAGGCCGATGCACTGGCGGCTGCGCCGCTGCGCGATGCACCTGTTGATTCGCAAGGCGCATCGCAGGGTTGGGCCGAGCCTGCCGCGGTGGCCGTGGCGGGGGCGGGTGCCGCCGCGGCGGTGGCGGCGGGCACCACGGCCGTCTCCGTCCC
>NZ_BAAJYT010000290.1:0-4290 GCF_057541515.1 Acidovorax sp. KNOB132 | reverse complement strand
CACGCCGCCCGCGCGCGTGGTGCACAGCGCGCGCACATGGGCGGGCGCCGGCCAGTCGGGCACCAGCCAATCGTGGCCCGGTGGTGGCATGGGCATCGGCGCGGTCAGGCTTCGTGGTCCGGGCAGGCGGACGGGTGCGCGCCCTGGAAGGCGGGCAGCGCCATGGCGGCTTCCCACGCGGCCATGGTGAGCGGCAGGCCGTCCAGGTTCACGCGAAAGCGCTGGGCATTGAAGATCTGCGGCACCAGGCAGCAGTCGGCCAGCGTGGGCACGTCGCCCCAGCAGAACTGCGAGGGGGCCAGTCCGGCGGCCTGCCGCTCCTGCGCCAGCAGGCCCAGCTGGCGTTCGAAGGCCGCCAAGCCGTTGCGCGTCCAGTGGTGGTACCAGGCGGTCTTGGTGTCTTCGCTCTGCTGCAGCTCCTGCGTGAGGTACTTGAGCACGCGCAGGTTGTTGATGGGGTGGATCTCGCAGGCGATCATCTGCGCCAGCGCCCGCACCTGGGCGCGGCCGAGCGGGTCGGCGGGCAGCAGGGGCGGCTCGGGATGCATCTCGTCGAGGTACTCGATGATGGCCAGCGACTGCGCCAGGGTGTGGCCGTCGTCGGTGACCAGCGCCGGCACGAGCGGATCGCCCAGCCGGTCGGCATAGGCGGGAAGGCGGTGTTCGGCACGCACCAGGTGCACCGGCACATAGTCGTAAGGCAGGCCCTTGATCCCCAGGGCGATGCGCACGCGGTACGAGGACGATGAACGGAAGTAGTTGAACAGCTTCATGGTGCGGCGAGCATAACGCCGCCCTGCCAGGGACAGCGACCACGCCGGCCCCGTGGCACACTGCCGGTTTGCGCCCGCGCCGGCACGATGCCGCCGCGCGGCCCTCCCCGCATCCGGCGCGGCCAGCCCCGCGCCGTCCCTTTTCGAAGAAAGGCAGACATGAGCTATGTGATTCCTCCCGCAGCCGTGGCCAGCGTGCCCGTCATCGGCACCGGCGACCGGTTCCCCGTGCACCGCATCTACTGCGTGGGCCGCAATTACGAAGAACACGCCAAGGAAATGGGCTTCACCGGCCGCGAGCCGCCCTTCTTCTTCATGAAGCCCGCCGACGCCCTGGTCGTGGTCGATGCCGGCCAGACGGGCACGCTGCCCTACCCCACGCTCACCGCCAACCTGCACCACGAGATCGAACTGGTGGTGGCCATCGGCAAGGGCGGCAAGGGCATCACCGCGGCCGACGCGCTGCAGCACGTGTATGGCTATGCCGTGGGCCTGGACATGACGCGCCGTGACCTGCAAAACGACATGAAGAAGCAGGGCCGCCCCTGGGAGATCGGCAAGGCCTTCGAGCACAGCGCCCCCATCGGCCCCATCACCCCGGCCGCGCAGGCAGGCAACGTGGCGCAGGCCGCGATCTGGCTGCAGGTGAACGGCGCCGACCGCCAGCGCAGCACCGTCTCGCAGCTGATCTGGAACATCGCCGAAACGATCGAGCACCTGTCGGCCGCTTGGGAGCTGCAGCCCGGCGACCTGATCTTCACGGGCACGCCGGAGGGCGTGGCCGCCGTGGTGCGCGGCGACACGCTCGAAGGCGGCGTGGACGGCCTGGGCACGCTGCGCCTGGCCGTGGCCTGACAGCCCCCTCGGGCCCCGCCCTGGCCTCGCGGCCATCGGCCGGGGCCGGTGTTCCCGCTCCGCCGCCCCACGACGCTTCATTTTCAGAAAAACGAATGACCTCCCGCAGCCCCATCAAGCACTGCCGCGAATGTGGAACGGCCGTGGTGTACCGCGTTCCCGACGATGGCGACACCAAGCACCGCGCCGTCTGCCCGGCCTGCCACACCATCCACTACGAGAACCCGCTGAACGTGGTGGGCACCGTGCCCGTATGGCACGACCAGGTGCTGCTGTGCCGGCGCGCCATCGAACCGCGCCGGGGCAAGTGGACGCTGCCCGCGGGGTTCATGGAACTGAACGAAACCACCGCGCAGGGCGCGGAGCGCGAGACCGACGAGGAAGCCGGCGCGCAGATCCAGATGGGGCCGCTGTTCAGCCTGCTGAACGTGCAGCACGTGGGGCAGGTGCATTTCTTCTACCTGGCCCAGCTGCTCAGCGACGCCTTCGATCCGGGCTACGAAACCCTGGAGGCGCGCCTGTTCACCGAGGAGGAAGTGCCCTGGGACGAGATCGCCTTTCGCACCGTGAAGACCACGCTGGAGCGCTATTTCGCCGACCGCAAGGCGGGCAGGTTCGGGCTGCACTGCGTGGACATCGACTGACCCGCCTGCCTTCGCGGGCCATGCGCTGCTGCCGGCTCCATGGAAAAAGGGCGCAGCCACATTACTGTGGCCTGCGCCCTTTGGCTTTTCGGGGAGCCGCTACTGGCGCGGTCGCCCGAAGATGGCGTCAGCCGATCACTTGAGCCACTTGTCGGCCGACTGCTTGAGCGTGCCGCGGGCATCCAGCAGGCCCCAGACGAACTCCATCACGCGCGAATAGTCGGCATCGTCCTTGGGCAGCATGAAGCCCAGGGTGTTGGTGGGCGTGAGCGGCGCGTCGATGAACGCGGCGGTCAGGCGCGGGTCGGCCTTGGCGTAGTGCAGGGCTTCGTAGGTTTCGGTGATCATCACGTCGCCCTTGCCTTCCGCGATCAGCGCGGGGATTTCGGCGTTCTTGTCGTGCGTGCTGACCTGCGCGGCGGTCAGGTTCTGCAGCACGAAGGTTTCGTTGGTGCCGCCGGGGTTCTTGATGACGCGCACGGACGATTTGTTCAGGTCCTGCAGCGTCTGGTACTGGGCCTTGTCGGCCGTGCGCACCAGCGCCACCTTGCCGAACGGCGCGTAGCCGGGGAGCATCTCGATCTGGCGAATGCGCGTGACGTTGCGGGTGATGCCGCCCACGGCCACGTCGAACTTGTCGCCCTGCAGATCCTTCATGAGGTTGGGCCAGCTCGTGGCCACGTATTCGACCTTCACGCCCAGTTCCTTGGCCATGAGTTCGATCACGTCGATGTCGTGGCCGCTGTAGCCGGCATCGGTCTTGATGGCGAAGGGGCGGTAGTCGCCGGGCGTGCCCACGCGCAGGACCTTGCTTTCCATGATCTTGTCCAGCCGGGGGCCGGCGTGGGCAGCGGTCACGAGCGACAGGCAGATCACGGCGCCAGCGGCGACCAGGGAACGCATTTTTCGAGCAATCATGGCAAGGGTATCCAGAGGTTGAGGGGGAGGATCGCAACGGCACGGCGGCCATGGCACCGGCCGCGAACGCACCGCTGGCAAGCATAGCGGAGAGCGGTCGCGCTGCGGTGCATGGCATGCGGAAAGCGCGTGTATGCGACACCCGTACCCGTCAACAACACTTTGGCGCCCTCGAAAGCTATCGCGATCAAATCTTGCGCACGCGCCGCCGATGCAGTGCATAGCCGGTGATCGCGCCAACCAGCGTGGATACCGGCAAAACCCCGAACACCAACACGATTGCCAACGTGTTGGATTGCTCATCATTGAGGGGGTAACCCGCCCCAAACAGACGGTCGTAAGTCACAGAGCCCAGCACGCCGAAGGCCGCGCCCAACAGTGCCCCGAAAATGACGTGGAGAGCGGCTTTCATGCGAGTTGCCAGAACCATACGGCCTGGGCTTTTTCCATATCGGAAACGTCGCTAAAAATGCTGTGGACGCCAAAACCGCCGATGCGTAGGTGAATGCGCAGCCATGACCCACGGTCGCTCAACCGGCTACCGTTCCATAAGTCGATGTGGTCCCCCTGCATTCCTGGCCCCCAGTAGTTTTGAAAGAATACGAGCCCAGTGCGGTCCTTCATGCCCGCACTGCCCTCTGCGTGACCGAATGCCTGCGCGCCTGTGAACTTTTCTATGCGGATCGGCAAGCGGGTTCCTCCAGCCGCCACCCAGTCGGCCACCTCCTGCGCACGGATCGGGTACTTCTCCGTACCCTGTTGCCAGGATCGCACCCCTCGAAATGTTTTGAAGTTCACGCCGGCACGCATGAGGGCGGCTGAAAAATTAATAGCGCACTGGTTTTCGTAGGCCGCTTTGTTCAGCAGAGGCGCATCGCCTTTGACGTTTGGATGGTTTTTCCAGATATCTTGAAAGTTTGGCATTGCGCTGACGGTCATGCGTTTGTATTGCCCACCAGCAAATACCGGCCAGTGGCTTTCCCTTGGAGCCGGGCATTATAGGAACGCGCGCTTGTGTGAGACTGATTCAAGATTTCAAGGCTTGGATTCGATGAAGAACGGCAGCCCGCCGCCCGCCGAGGCCGGCGCCATGGGCGCGG
>NZ_BAAJYT010000289.1:0-4295 GCF_057541515.1 Acidovorax sp. KNOB132 | reverse complement strand
GCCGCCGTGCTGGGCGGGCTGCTGCTGGGCACGGGCTGCCTGTTCCTCGCGCGCCACAAATCCAGCCTGGGCGGCGCCACCATCGTCTCGCTGTATCTGCAGCAGCGCTACGGGGTGCGCGCGGGCAAGGTGCAGATGGCGATCGACTGCACCGTGGTGCTGCTGGCGCTGGTGATCGTGCCGATCGAGCGGGTGGCGTATTCGGTGCTGGCGGTGGTGGTGATGAGCGGGTTTTTATGGATCAGCCACCGGCCGGGGCGGTATGTGGGGCATTGAGGCTGTGTGGGCTGGCGAGACCGGCTCAGTCAGCGGGCGCGGCGCCCGAAAAATCCCTGCGATGACCAGGAATGCGAGCTTCGCTGGTCAGTCCACAGTGCGGTCTTATCGCATGGCATTAACGCCCCTGCTGGTTCACCCAGTCCAAGCTCTTGCCTCTGACACACCAGGCAGGATCGCGCACCCAATCGGTGAACCACATGGTGGGGTTGTCTTTAAGGTCTGAGCAAAGCGAGTAACCCAGGCTGGGCATATAAAAGCGCACGATCAGAGAGGTCACGGGAATGAGCAACAAGGCCACGCCGCTCGCGAGCACGATGATCGTGAAGAAACGCTCCATTGGCTGGATGGACTTGTCGCTGCAAGGAATCGCGCGCATGGTCCCCAGGATGATTGCTAAAGCGCAGATAAGCGCGATGAATGGGGCGAGCAGTGCTGCGGGTGCGATCCGTACTCCGGATGCCAAGGTGGCTATGCCGACAACGGTTGGGATGATTTCGTAGCGGATTACAAAGCATGAGCCTGCCATGAGTCCAAGGTAAAGAGGAATTCCCCACAACAAGGTGGCGCGAACTTTTTTTGACGTCGAACATGGGTAGCGGAGGTGTTACTTAATATCGAACGCAAGAAATTCGACAGAGCCAATCTTTGACCCCCTGGTCAATGGCACGGCCCATTTGCGTCTTTTTCTGAGTCATTGCATCGCTGAGTTCGTTTTGCCATGACTGGGATTTCGTATCGATGTAGTAGATACCTTGAGCGGTCTGCTCAGGAAGCAATTTGAGGGCAGCGATCACCTTGTCCTTCAGACCGTAGTGTCGATCAACAGCATTCAGCCCGATGCCCACACCAACGGCAAAGACGGCCATCACGACCAGTGGAAGCACCGCCACTGTCGTAGCCGATCCGGCGACGCCCGCAGCCATTGAATACGCAATCAGAGCGCCAAGCCCGCCTTTGACGGCCTCCACCCCGATCCCGCCCACTAGGTCATACATGGTCTTCTCGTCATTGAACATGAAGTCCATCAGTTCGATCCCTGTGGACACCACCACGCCCAGCATGAAGCCGCCCTTGGCAATGCCTTGCAGGCTCTTCATTCCGAGTCCCAGTTGCAGCATCTTGGGATTCGTCGCCAAGTAGCGCGTGCCCTGCAACGCGCCGCTGCGCCGCGCCGAATAGCCTTTGATGATGATGTACGTGCCCGTCGCCGTGGTCTTGATGTAAGTCCCTATGCCAGCCATGCCGATGGCATTCATCGTCTTGCCGATGGCCAGCACATCGTTGGCCCCCTGCGCTACGGGCCCGACCCACGGCTCGCTGGCATTCGGGCTGAACTCTTTCTGCCAGTACTGCCCAAAAGTGGATTTGGACAGCATCTTGTGCAGGTTGAATTCCAGCGCTGCATTGTTCCGGGCCTTGTCCTGCAGGATGCTCATGTACTGGCCCTGGGTCAGCACCAGCACGTCCACCTGGTTCCTGTCCATGGACTGGGCCAGGGTCTGTCCGTAGCCGACGTTGAAGAACGTGGCCGCGAGTTCTGCGCTCATTCAATCCCCCCTTCGAGATCGCGTTTTTTATTGGGGACGAATGCTAAATGCAAAACGGCTCGAATTTGACTTTTAAGCCATTATTTTTATTGACCGTTTGTTAAATCGCTGCGCACAGTAATGCGCCCGGCCACGCGCCGTCGGGCGCAAACGCGGGCCCGCAGCGCTAGATCAGCCCGGCTTCGGCCATCGACAGTGCCGCGCCGCTCGCTGATCCAATCCTCACGAGAGATCGTGTGGATGGGACCGCCAATACCCTCAGCGCACGCGCATGCCGGGCGTCGCACCCGGCCACGGCTCCAGCACGTGGATGCCGGGGTGGGCTTTTTCGTCGCCATGGCTAGCGGCCAGCACCATGCCTTCGCTGATGCCGAACTTCATCTTGCGCGGGGCGAGGTTGGCCACCATCACGGTGAGCTTGCCGATCAGGTCGGCGGGCTGGTAGGCGCTGGCGATGCCGCTGAACACATTCCGGTGGCGGCCTTCGCCCACGTCGAGCGTCAGGCGCAGCAGCTTGGTCGAGCCTTCGACCGGCTCGCAGTTCACGATCTGCGCGATGCGCAGGTCGATCTTGGCGAAGTCGTCGATGGTGATGGCGGGCGCGATCTCCTCGCCGCCGGGCACGGTCTTTTCGGGCTCAGGCGCCGCGGGCGGCTCGAACAGGGCGTCGAGCTGCTTCACGTCCACGCGTTGCATCAGATGCTGGTAGGTGCCGATGGTGTGGCCGGCGCCCAGCAGCGTCTGCGCATCGGCAAAGGCGAGCGGCGTGACGTTCAGGAAGGCCTCGACCTGCGCGGCCAGGGCGGGCAGCACGGGCTTGAGGTAGATGGCGAGCACGCGGAAGGCCTCGATGCAGGTTGTGCACACGTCCTGCAGGCGCGCGTCCATGCCATCCTGCTTGGCCAGTTCCCAGGGCTTGTTGGCGTCCACGTACTCGTTCACGCGGTCGGCCAGCAGCATCACCTCGCGCAGGGCGCGGGCGGTGTCGCGCTTTTCGAGGGCCTCGGCGATGGTGCCGCCCTGGCCAGCCAGCGTGGCGAGCAGGGCCTGGCCGTCGCCGCTCATGGCGCCCAGCTGGCCGCCGAAACGCTTGGCGATGAAGCCGGCCGCGCGCGAGGCGATGTTGACGAACTTGCCGATCAGGTCGCTGTTGACCCGGGCCATGAAATCTTCGGGGTTGAAGTCGATGTCCTCGTTGCGGCCATTGAGCTTGGCGGCGATGTAGTAGCGCAGCCATTCGGGGTTCATCGACAGGCCCAGGTACTTGAGCGGGTCCAGGCCCGTGCCGCGGCTCTTGCTCATCTTCTCGCCGTTGTTCACGGTGAGAAAGCCGTGCACGCAGATCTTGTCGGGCGTCTTGCGGCCGCTGAACTTCAGCATGGCGGGCCAGAACAGGGTGTGGAAGGTGACGATGTCCTTGCCGATGAAGTGGTACTGCTCAAGCAGCGGGTCGGCCATGTAGGCCTCGTAGTCTTCGCCGCGCTTTTCCAGCAGGTTCTTGAGCGAGGCGAGGTAGCCCACGGGTGCATCGAGCCACACGTAGAAGTACTTGCCCGGCGCATCGGGGATCTCGATGCCGAAGTAGGGCGCGTCGCGGCTGATGTCCCAGTCGCCCAGGCCCTCGCTGGTGCTGCCGTCCGGGTTGGTGCGCACGGTGAACCATTCCTTGACCTTGTTGGCCACCTCGGGCTGCACGTGCACGCCGTTCTGCGTCCATTCCTGCAAAAAATCGACGCAGCGCGGATCGGAGAGCTTGAAGAAGAAATGCTCCGAGCTTTTCAGCACCGGCTTGGCGCCCGACAGCGCCGAGAAGGGGTGAATCAGGTCGGTGGGTGCATAGACGGCGCCGCAGTTCTCGCAGTTGTCGCCGTACTGGTCCTTGGCGTGGCACCGGGGGCATTCGCCCTTGATGAAGCGGTCGGGCAGGAACATGTTCTTCTCGGGGTCGAAGAACTGCTCGATGGTGCGCGTCTCGATGAGGCCGTTGGCCTTGAGGTCGCGGTAGATCTGCTGGGCGAGCGCGTGGTTCTCGGGCGCGTCGGTGTTGTGCCAGTTGTCGAACGCGATGTGAAAACCGTCCAGGTAGGGCTTGCGGCCGGCGGCGATGTCGGCCACGAACTGCTGGGGCGTCTTGCCGGCCTTCTCGGCCGCGATCATGATCGGCGCGCCGTGGGCATCGTCCGCGCCCACGAAGTTCACCTGGGCGCCCTGCATTCTTTGATACCGCACCCAGATGTCGGCCTGGATGTATTCCATGATGTGGCCGATGTGGAAGTTGCCGTTGGCATACGGCAGGGCGGTGGTGACGAAGATCTTGCGTGCGGTCATCGGGTGCGGGCGTTCGGGGTGGGCCGCGAAAAACGCGGACAAGCCGCGGATTTTAGGCGCTCGCCCCGGCCCGCGCGGCCGGGGCTGCCCGCAGGGGCCTCATGGCCGCTCGCGCGGCGTCACCCGGGGCTCCAGCGGCTG
>NZ_BAAJYT010000288.1:0-4311 GCF_057541515.1 Acidovorax sp. KNOB132 | reverse complement strand
CTGCTCCACCCAGGCCCGGCGCGGCGGGCGCAGCGCGGCGTGCAGCAGCGTGGCCAGCCAGACCGCCAGGAAGGCCCGGATCTCCCACAGCGCGCGGCCGGGCAGCTCGGCAGGCAGCAGGCGGTTGGCATGGAGGTAGCCAATGCAGGCCACGCCGATGCCTGCCACGGCCGCGACGTTCAGGGCCTCGATGGCGCGGTAGACGCCGGCCGTGGCACGGCCGAACTCATTGCCGCAGGCGCGGCGCCGCTTCACGCTGAACAGCACGGTGCCGGTGGCCACCATCACGGTGCCGAGCAGCCCGCTGGCGAAGTACAGCCACTTCATCGGCCAGCCACCGAAGCGGGCGAAGTGCAGCGACTCCATCACGGCGTGCACCTGCTCCGAGGCGAAGGCCGCGTCGGGGTCCGGCCGGCGCACCTGCAGCACGGCGCCGCTCACGCCGTCGAACACCGCGGTGGCCACCGGGTTCAGCAAGGCGCGGCGCTGGCCTGCGCCTGGCTCGGCTTCGCGGGGGCCGAGCACGCGCACCGTGGCATTCGCATCCCCCGGCGCCTCGACCACCACCATGCGCGGTGGCTGGCCCATCAGGTCGCGGGCCCTTTGCAGCAGTGGTGCCAGATCGTGCAAGGCCGCGGGCCGGCCCGTGCGGGGGCGGCGCAGCGCTTCGCCCTCGCCGTGGTGCAGCTCGGCCTGGAACCGGGCATGGGCCGTCTCGCCGCTGCCGTAGGCCGCCTGCAGGGGCCAGGGCATGTACGAGGTGTAGAAGATCGCCAGCCCGGTGTAGACGATCATGAACAGGAAGGGCAGCGTCAGCACGGCGGTGGCGTTATGGGCGTCCATCCACGAGCGCTGGCCCTTGCCCGGCCGGAACGTGAAGAAATCCTGAAAGATGCGCCGGTGCACGACCACGCCGGACACCAGCGCCACCAGCATGGCCATCGACACCCAGCCGACCACCCAGAAGCCGAGCGCGTTCCACTGCAGCATGTAGTGGAATGACATGAAGTGGCGTCCGCCTTCGGTCGCCCGGCCCCAGGGCAGGGGCAGCACGGCACCGGTCACCGGATGCAGCGCGGCCGTCTGGTTGGCACGGCCATCGCGCCACGCCAGCAGCAGGGCATCGCCCGGACGCTGGGGCAGCTCGATGCGCCAAAAGCGCGCGCCGGGTGCCTGCGCGGCCAGGTGCCGCACGGCCTGTGCCAGCACGTGCGGCACGGCCCCCTGTGTGCCGGCCCCGGCGTCCGCCAGCACGGGCCGGGCCTCCATCCAGCGGGTGATCGGCTCCCGGAACACGCTGAGCGTGCCCGTGAGGAAGATGGCGCACAGCAGCCATCCGCAGACGAGGCCGCACCAGGTGTGCAGCCACGACATGGACTGGCGGAAGTTGCCGTTGCCTTTCATGCGGGCCCCATCCCTGGCCATTCCCTGCGCGATCGACTGCGCACGGTCAGAAGGCGCCGCGCAGAGTCAGCATCACATTGCGGGGGTCGCCGTAATAGCTGCCGTTGACCAGCGCGGTGACCGAGCTGTAGTAGCGCTTGTCGAAGACGTTGTTGACGTTCAGCGCCGCGGTCCAGTGGCGGTTGATCTGGTACTTGACCAGCGCATTCCAAACCGCCCGCCCGCCGTTGGTGGCGCGCACGGCGCCGATCTGGCGGTAGCTGCCGCTTTGCGCGTTGACGCCGCCCCCGAGGGTGATGGCGTTCAGCTCGCCCGGCAGCTGGTAGGTGCTCCACAGGCGAAACAGGTGCTTGGGCGTGTAGCTGTTGAAGGACAGGCCCTGGCTGCTCACGTCCTTGAGGTACTTGGTCTGGTTGAAGGTGTAGCCGGCGAACAGGTTCCAGTGGCGCGCGACCTCGCCGCTCACCTCCGCATCCAGGCCCTGGCTGCGCACCTCGCCCGTGTCGGTGTAGCAGTAGTAGTCGCTGCGGCAGGTGGGACTGGTGCTGAAGTCTTCCTGCGCGCGGTTCTTCTGGTCCACGCGGAACAGGGCGAACGAGGCATTCACCTTGCCGTCCATCAGCTCGCCTTTGAGGCCCGCTTCGTAATTGGCGCCCACCATGGGCTTGAGCAACTGGCCCGCCTCGTTCAGTTCGGACTGCGGCTTGAAGATGTCGGAATAGCTCACGTAGGCGGACCATTGCGGGTCGAGCGCGTAGATCAGCCCGGCATAGGGGTTGACCTTGGCGTTCTCGCGGCTGTGGGTGGCCGAGGTGGACGGCGCCGCGCCGGTGGTGACGGTGTCCCAGTCGGTGCGGAACCAGCTGACGCGCGCGCCGACCACCAGCTTGAGCGGGTCGGTCAGCTGCAGGCGCACCGCGTTGTAGAAGCCCAGTTGCCGGGCCTTGCCCTGCCGCGCCTCGCGGGTGCCGGTGTAGATCTCGGCGTCCGTGGGCTCGCGGAAGTCGGGGTTGTAGCTGTTCAGGCCGAAGATGTTGTAGTTGGTCCGAAAGCCGTAGATGGTGTCGTTCGTGGTGTGCGTGTAGTTGACCCCGCTCACCAGTTCGTGCCGCCGGCCGAAGGCGTCGAATTTTCCGGTCAGGTTCGCGTCGATGCCCGAGGTCTCGATGTCGGCGATGGACCGGGCCACGATGTTGGCGCTCTGCATCAGCGCCGGGTTGACCGCCCGGTTGACCCCGGCGTATTTCAGGTCGTGCTCCTCCTTGAGGTGCATCGCCGTGAACTGCAGCTTCCAGTCGTCGTTGAACTGGTGCGCCGCATCGAAGTACAACCCGCGGTTGGACGACTCCTGCCGGTTCCAGGTGGCGCCCAGGTAGGTCGAGCGGGGCAGGTTCAGGTCGCCGCCGGTGGCGTAGCGCGGCAGACCGTTCATGGAGGGGCGGCCCCGAGTTTCTTCGGAGCTGGCCCCGAAGTTGATGCGCGTGGCGGCCGAGACGTCGTATTCCAGCGTGCCGTACACGGTCGGGCTGCGGCGGTTCACATAGTCCATGAACGCGTGGTGGTCTTCGTAGTCGATCAGCGCGCGGCCGCGCAGCGTGCCCTCTTCGTTCAGGACGCGGCTGGCGTCCAGTTGCGCGCCGTAGCGGTCCCACGAGCCCACGCGGGCCTCCACCGTGGTGGCGTTGGTGCCGAGAGGACGCTTGCGCACCAGGTTGACCGCCCCACCGGGGCTGCCTTCGCCCTGCAGCAGGCCGGCAGCGCCGCGCAGGACCTCGGCCCGGTCGATGATCGCCATGCTGGATGAATAGTTGCTCGCCCGCCCGTACATGCCGCGATTGAGTGGCACCCCGTCGTACTGCACCGTGGTCAGGTCGTAGCCGCGCGAATAGATGTACTTGCCGCCCTGTGGGCTTTGCGCCAGCGTGATGCCGGTGGTGCTGGCGAGCGCGTCGTAGACCGAGGTGATGTTCTGCTCGTCCATCAGCTGGCGCGTGACGACGCTGATCGACTGGGGAATGTCCTTGAGCGCCTGGACGCCCTTGCCCACCGTGACGGCGCGCGTGGTGTACGAGCCCGTGTGCTCGGTCGCCACCGGGCGCTCGGCCTGGGCCGATACCGTCACGGGCGCGAGCGTGGCCGTGCCTGCGCCTTGCGGCACGCGGCGCACGACCACCGAGGTGCCTTCGATCTCCGCGAACAGCCCGCTGCCCGCCAGCAGGCGGTTGAGGGCCTCGCGGGCGGTGAGGCGCCCTTGCACGGCCGGCGCCACCTTGCCCTCCACCAATGCGGGCTGCACCATCAGCTCCACGCGCGCCTGCCGCGCCAGCGCATCCAGGGCCTGGGCCAGGGCCTGGGCCAGGGGCTGGGCCGCGATGCGGATGTCCACCGGCACGGATGCCGCAGCCTGCGCACCGGTCCCCGGCTGGGCATGGGTGGGCAAGGCGCCCAGCGCCAGGGCGGCCGCCACGGCCAACGGGGCAGGATGGAAACGAAAACGGGACATGCGAACGATCTCCGGAAGGTTGGGAATAAGAAGCCTTCTCAGGTAGACGCATGGCTTGGCAAAACCCCAACCTGGGTTTTGCGCTTTTTTTTTCAGAAGGCGATTCGGTGGCTTGTGCCCCCGGGGTCGGACCGCACGTGCGCGCACGCTTGGCGCAAGGCCGGCTCAGTGCGCCGCGACGATTTCGGTGTGCGGCGCCTCACCCTGCAGGCGCACCGGCAGCACCTTGGGCAGCGCCTGCCGGAAGTTGCCCAGGCGGCGCGGGTCGAAGGTGCCGGTCATGCGCAGTGCGCCCACGGCCGCATCGCGCACCACGAGGCCGGTCGGCCCGTAGCGCTCGAACTCCGCCAAAGCCTGCGCCAGCGGCACATCGTCGAAGGTGATGCGCCCGTCGCGCCAGGGGG
>NZ_BAAJYT010000287.1:0-4340 GCF_057541515.1 Acidovorax sp. KNOB132 | reverse complement strand
CGCCACCGCCACCGCCACCGCCACCGCCGGCTACGGCTCCGGCTCCGGCTCCGGTGCAGGGCGCCCTGTTTTGATGGCGCGGCGCGCTGCAGGCTCCCGGACTGCGGCGCCGCGCCCCGATGTTTCCAAAGCAAAGGTTGAAGATGACTGTTTCCGAATCGATCGCCCCCGTGCTGGCCTGTGATGTCGCCGTGATCGGCGGCGGCCCCGCCGGCCTGATGGCGGCCGAAGTGCTGGCCCGTGGCGGCCTGGCCGTGCATTTGTTCGACGCCATGCCTTCCGTGGGGCGCAAGTTTCTGCTGGCGGGCAAGGGGGGGCTCAACCTCACGCACTCCGAGGCATTCGAGCCGTTCGCGGCCCGCTTCGGCGAGCGCCGCGCCGCCATCGAGCCCCTGCTGCAGGCCTTCGGCGCCGATGCGGTGCGTGCTTGGGCGCAGGGCTTGGGGGTGGATACCTTCGTCGGCACCTCGGGCCGGGTGTTCCCCTCCGACATGAAGGCCGCGCCGCTGCTGCGCGCCTGGCTGCACCGCTTGCGCGGCCAGGGGGTGGTGTTCCACATGCGCCACCGCTGGCTGGGCTGGAGCGACGCAGGCGCCGCGCAGGACGGCGATGCGGCCGCCATGACACTGGGTTTCACCAGCCCTGCGGGCCTGGTGCCGGTGCAGGCCCGGGCCGTGGTGCTTGCGCTGGGGGGTGGCAGCTGGGCCCGGCTGGGCTCCGACGGCGCGTGGGTGCCGCTGCTGGCCGAAAAGGGCGTGCCCGTGGCCCCGCTGCGCCCGGCCAACTGCGGCTTCGACACGGTGCGTGCCGGTGGCGCACCGGCAGGCGAGACGCGGCGGGAATTCCTGCGCGAGCTGATGGGGCGGGCACCCGATCCGGCCGGCTGGACGCCGCATTTCACCGAGCGCTTTGCCGGACAGCCCTTCAAATCGGTCGCGCTGCATTTCTCCGATCACCAGGGGCGCACGTTCAGCCGCCGGGGCGAGTTCGTGGCCACGGCCACCGGCGTGGAGGGCAGCCTGATCTACGCGGTCTCCAGCCTGCTGCGCGACGAGATCGAGGCGCATGGCCATGCCACGTTCACCCTGGATCTGCTGCCCGACCACACGCCCGAGCGCGTGCTCAAGGAAGTGCGCCATCCGCGCGGTGCCCGCAGCCTCAGCAGCCACCTCAAGAGCCGCCTGGGGCTGGACGGCATCAAGATGGGCATCCTGTACGAGCAACTGGGCAAGGAGGGCATGAACGATGCCGCCGCCCTGGCCCAGGCCATCAAGGCGCTGCCCATCACCGTGGGCGCGACCCGACCGCTGGACGAAGCCATCAGCACCGCGGGCGGGGTGCCGTTCGAGGCGATGGATGGCAGTCTCATGCTGACGGCCCTGCCCGGCGTTTTCTGCGCGGGCGAAATGCTGGACTGGGAGGCCCCCACGGGCGGCTACCTGATGACGGCCTGCATGGCCAGTGGCATGGCCGCTGCCGAAGGGGCGAAGGCCTGGCTGCAGCGGGCCTGATCAGGCGCTTTGAGGCTGGGGCTGAGGCTGTGCCGTTGCTGCCGGGGACGCCTCGCCGTCGGGGCCGAAGTGCATGCAGAAACGGTTCTTGCCTTCGCGCTTGGCCCGGTAAAGGCCCAGGTCCGCGCGCCGGATCAGTTCGGAGGTGGTGCAGTCCGCCTCCCCGCGGGTCAGGCCTGCGCTGATGGACAGCCGGCGGCCCTGGAAGGCAGGGTGGTCCACCGGCACCGCGTACAACGTGTTCACGGTGTTGACCAGCGCCTGGGCGAGTTCACAGGCCTCGGGCAACGTGGCGGCATCCACCACCACGCCGAACTCCTCGCCGCCCAGGCGGCCGCACAGGTGCCGGCCGGCCTGCCGCTTCAATGCCGACGCGACGTCCTTCAACACCACATCGCCCTGGTCGTGCCCGAACTGGTCGTTGATCGATTTGAAGTCATCGATGTCGATCATCATGAAATACAGGCCTTCGATGTGCCCGGCGTCCTGCAGCGACTGCATGTGCTTGAGCAGGCTGCGGCGGTTGGCCAGGCCGGTCAATGCATCCTGGTAGGCCAGGGTTTCCAATTCCAGTTGCTGCCGGTGGCTGTCTTCCCGCAGGCGAAAGAGGGCCATGTTCAGCAGCATCCCGCACAGCGATGACAGGGTGACGATCAGCATGCTCCAGACCGGATCGTGCGCGGAGCGCATCTGCTGAAAATCGCCGTGCCCGAACGCGAGCCAGATGACGGCCACGGACGCCAGGTACTGCCATGTCGTGATGAACATGAAGGCGATCAGCAGCGTGAAGGCCACCCCCAGGGCCAGGCAGAAGTAGACCCCGACCGGACTCGGCACCGACAGCAGCCAGAACCCGTGGGCCAGCAGGCCACAGGCTGGCAGGGCGGCCAGCACCACCCTGCCAGGGGTGCTGGCGAACATCGATGCGATGATGCAGCAGTAAAAGGCGATCGCCAGCAGGGCGAACAGGATGTTGTCGTAGTGATAGGTGGGCGCGGCCGTCCACCAAGCCGCCAGCCAGCCCAGGGAGCCGAACGCAAGGAGGGAGCCGTTGACGCGCCGCATCTTTTCGAACGTGAACTGGTCCAGTGGCTTGGGAGTGGACTTTTCCTCGATCGCTGACGGGCTCGCACTGGCAACACGCGCGGGTTCGGCCGCGGACGGCACACCCGCCGCGCCGCACAGGGCGGCAGTTCCTTGCGCTGGACCTTCTGCCATAAGGGCTCCTCAAAAGAAACAAATAGTAACTTGAAATTGCTAAATGTGAATATTTTGATAGGTTGGCCGTGGTTTTTGAGCCGTGCAAAGACGCGCGGGTGATGTCTGTCAGAGCGGGACCGGTCCGAATGCCGGCCACGGAATCGACCGTGGCGAATGCTACGAAGGCTTTGGAAGGGGAAAACCCTGCAGAAAGGGGGAGCCCTGAAGTGCGTGGACCGCTGGGGTGGCGCATGCCCTGCGCCAGGGGCCGTGATGGCATGGCAGGGATGGCTGAAAGATAGTTGACGAGCCTTACCCCCGGCACTGACTCTACAGTTAGGGCTGCTTGGTTCCCCACCTGACCCGGTTGGCTGCTTCACCATGCGGGGAGGCCCGTCACCGCCGATTGTAGGCGATAAAGCAGGCCGTTCCGGCCGGGACGGCCCTGCACGCCGTGCAGGTGTTGGCCATGGTGGCCTGACAGCGGGGCGCACCGGGGCCCGGCGTGGAATCGGTACCCTGGCGATCCGGGAGGGCGCGCCCGGCCACATAGAATCCCCCCCATGTCTTACCTCGTGCTCGCCCGCAAATACCGTCCCAAGACCTTCTCGGAGATGGTGGGCCAGGAGCATGTGGTGCAGGCGCTGTCCAATGCGCTCACGCAGCAGCGGCTGCACCACGCCTATCTTTTCACCGGCACGCGCGGCGTGGGCAAGACCACGGTGTCGCGCATTCTGGCCAAGTCGCTCAATTGCCAGGGCCCGGACGGGCAGGGCGGCATCACGGCCACCCCTTGCGGCGTGTGCCAGGCCTGCACCGACATCGACAGCGGCCGTTTCGTGGACTACACCGAGCTCGATGCCGCCTCCAACCGCGGCGTGGACGAAGTGCAGGGCCTGCTGGAGCAGGCGGTCTACAAGCCCGTGCAGGGGCGCTTCAAGGTCTTCATGATCGACGAAGTGCACATGCTCACCAACACGGCGTTCAACGCCATGCTGAAGACGCTGGAAGAGCCGCCGGAATACCTCAAGTTCGTGCTGGCCACGACCGATCCGCAGAAGGTGCCGGTCACGGTGCTCTCGCGCTGCCTGCAGTTCAACCTGCGCCCGATGGCGCCCGAGACGGTGCTCGAGCACCTGGGGCGCGTTCTTGCGCAGGAGAACGTGCCGGCCGAACCCCAGGCGCTTCGCCTGCTGTCGCGTGCGGCGCGGGGCTCGATGCGCGATGCGCTTTCGCTCACCGACCAGGCCATCGCGTTCGGCAGCGGCCAGTTGCAGGAAGCGGGAGTGCGCCAGATGCTGGGCAGCGTGGACCGGTCGTACGTGTTCCGCCTGATCGAAGCCCTGGCCCAGGGCGATGGCCGCACGGTGGTGGAAACCTCCGATGTCCTGCGCCTGAACGGCTTGTCTGCCGCCTCCACGCTGGAGGAGATGAGTGCGGTGCTCCAGCGCATGGCCGTCATGCAGGCCGTGCCGAACATGGCCCAGGCGCTGGATGCCAACGACCCCGAGGCCGTGGAAATCGCCCGTCTGGCCGCGCAGATGCCCGCGGACGAAACCCAATTGCTCTACAGCATCTGCCTGCACGGCCGTGCCGAACTGGGGCTGGCCCCGGACGAATACGCGGCGC
>NZ_BAAJYT010000286.1:0-4376 GCF_057541515.1 Acidovorax sp. KNOB132 | reverse complement strand
TCGATCAGGGTGCCGCGCATGGCGTGCGCATCACTGGCAGGCTTCGCAGGTCGGGTCGTCGATCGCGCAGAACTTCACGTCGGTCGCGGGCAATGCCGCGGCCTGTGCCTGTGCTGCGGCCGCAGCGGCTTCGAGCGCGCTGGGCTTGGATGCGGCCTGTGCGCCGCCGCCGTCGGTGCCCGACGACACGGCGTTGAGCTGGCGTGTGTTCACGGTGCTCATCTCGACGTGCGTGGCGCTTTGCGTGCGCAGGTAATACGTGGTCTTGAGGCCGCGCACCCAGGCGAGCTTGTAGGTGTCGTCGAGCTTCTTGCCCGATGCGCCCGCCATGTAGATGTTCAGGCTCTGCGCCTGGTCGATCCACTTCTGGCGGCGCGATGCGGCCTCGACGAGCCACGACGGCTCGACTTCGAAGGCCGTGGAGTACAGCGCCTTGACGTCCTGCGGCACGCGGTCGATGGAGTGCAGCGAACCCTTGAAGTGCTTGAGGTCCATGACCATTACGTCGTCCCACAGGCCCAGGCGCTTGAGGTCGCGCACCAGGTAGCCGTTGATGACCGTGAACTCGCCCGACAGGTTCGATTTGACCGACAGGTTGCCGAACGAGGGCTCGATGGACGCATCGACACCGACAATGTTGGAGATGGTGGCGGTGGGCGCGATGGCCACGCAGTTGGAGTTGCGCATGCCGTCCTGCGCGATCTTCTTGCGCAGCGCATCCCAGTCCAGCGAGGACGAGCGGTCCACTTCCACGAAGCCGCCGCGGGCCTTCTCCAGCAGCTCGAGCGTGTCGAACGGCAGGATGCCGCGGTCCCACAGCGAGCCCTTGTAGCTTTCGTAGTGGCCGCGTTCCTTGGCCAGGTCGGTCGAAGCCCAGTAGGCGTAGTAGCAGATGGCTTCCATGGATCGATCGGCGAACTCGACCGCGGCCTGCGATGCGTAGGGAATGCGCAGTTCGTACAGGCTGTCCTGGAAGGCCATGATGCCCAGGCCCACGGGGCGGTGGCGCATGTTGGAGGCGCGGGCCTTTTCGACGGCGTAGTAGTTGATGTCGATCACGTTGTCGAGCATGCGCATGGCCGTGGAGATGGTCTTGCGCAGCTTGACGTGGTCGAGCTCGCGGCCGTTCGGGCCGTCCTTCAGATGGCGCAGCAGGTTGACCGAGCCGAGGTTGCAGACCGCGGTTTCGGTGTCGCTGGTGTTCAGCGTGATCTCGGTGCACAGGTTGGACGAGTGCACCACGCCGGCGTGCTGCTGGGGCGAGCGCACGTTGCAGGCATCCTTGAACGTGATCCAGGGGTGGCCGGTCTCGAACAGCATGGTGAGGATCTTGCGCCACAGGTCGGTCGCCTGCAGCGTGCGCGAGGGCTTGATCTCGCCGCGCGCAGCCTTTTCTTCATAGGCCACGTAGGCCTTTTCGAAGTCGGCGCCGAACAGGTCGTGCAGGTCGGGCACGTTGGAGGGTGAGAACAGGGTCCAGGTGCCCTTTTCCATGACGCGACGCATGAACAGGTCGGGAATCCAGTTGGCCGTGTTCATGTCGTGCGTGCGGCGGCGGTCGTCGCCGGTGTTCTTGCGCAACTCCAGGAACTCCTCGATGTCCAGGTGCCAGGTTTCGAGGTACGTGCAGACGGCGCCCTTGCGCTTGCCGCCCTGGTTCACGGCCACGGCGGTGTCGTTCACCACCTTGAGGAACGGCACCACGCCCTGCGATTCGCCGTTGGTGCCCTTGATGTGCGATCCCAGTGCGCGCACGCGGGTCCAGTCGTTGCCCAGGCCGCCGGCGAACTTGGACAGCAGCGCGTTTTCCTTGATCGACTCGTAGATGCCGTCGAGGTCGTCGGGCACGGTGGTCAGGTAGCACGACGACAGCTGCGAGCGCAGCGTGCCGCTGTTGAACAGCGTGGGGGTGCTGGACATGAAGTCGAACGACGAGAGCACCTCATAGAACTCGATGGCGCGCGCTTCGCGGTTGTCTTCCTTGAGCGCCAGGCCCATGGCCACGCGCATGAAGAACGCCTGGGGCAGTTCGATGCGGCTCTTGCGCACGTGCAGGAAGTAGCGGTCGTACAGCGTCTGCAGGCCCAGGTAGTCGAACTGCTGGTCGCGCTCGAACTTCAGCGCGGCGCCGAGCTTTTGCAGGTCGTACTCGAGCAGGCGGGGGTCCAGCAGGTCGTTGTCCACGCCCTTCTGGATGAACACGGGGAAGTAGTTCGCGTAGGCGGCGCCCATTTCGCCGGGCGCCACGTCGCGGCCCAGCACCTCGCGCACGATGGTGTGCAGCAGCAGGCGGGCGGTGGCGTAGGTGTAGTCGGGGTCTTTCTCGATCAGGGTGCGGGCGGCCAGGATGGAGGCCTTGTACACCTCGTCCATGGGCACGCCGTCGTACAGGTTGCGCATGGTTTCGGCCACGATGGGCGCGGCCTGGATGTCGGCGCCCAGGTTGGAGCAGGCGGCCTGGATGAGGCTCAGCATGCGCGCTTCATCGAGGGGCACGCGCTGGCCATGGTCGATCACGTGCAGGGTGGGCACGGCGGGGGTGCGCTGCTCCTGCTGGTGGGCGCGCTCCTGCGAGCGGCGCTCGCGGTACAGCACATAGGCACGCGCGACCTCGTGGTGGCCACCGCGCATCAGGCCCAGTTCGACCTGGTCCTGGACGTCCTCGATGTGGAACGTGCCGCCGCCCGGGCGCGAGCGCATGAGGGCGCGCACCACGTTCTGGGTCAGCGTGTCCACGACTTCGCGCACGCTGGCCGAAGCGGCACCCTGGGTGCCGTGCACGGCGAGAAACGCCTTCATCAGGGCCACTGCGATCTTCTGCGGTTCGAACGGCACCACTGCGCCGTTGCGGCGAATGATCTGGTAGTGCGTCAGCAGGTCGCTGCCGGGCTGCGCCGCCGGCGATTCGTCTGCGGCAGTGGGGGCTTGCCCCGTAGCGTTGGTTGTGGATGAAGGGTTTAGCGCAGCTTGCATGAAAGGTCCTTTGGGAGCTGTCGGAAAAGGCGGATCTGGCGGGCCGTAAGGCGGCGCCAAAGCGGAGAACGGGGTGGGGTTGGGTGCTGGCCCACACGCTATATCTAGGGTGTGCAATGGTAGCAAGACACTACCGGTAGTGTACAGCGCCCTCTGCTCCGGATTCTGGAAACATGCTGTTTCCATGGCCTGGAAGCCGTGACCGAGGCATGGCGCAAAGGCCGTGTGGATGCGGGTGGGGGACGGGAAAACGTGGTCTGGCGCAGTACGCCGGGCGTTTTGACTTCAGGAGCCGCGTGGGCACTGTCTTCCATGGCGGGAGGGCAGCGGGCCCAGAGTGTCGCGGTTTGGCGTCCCGCGTGCAGAGGGTTGGGGAAAACCCTCAATTATGGCGGTGGTCGGGTTGACTTCCGTGGAAACACGGCGGGTGGCCACGGCAGGTCCGCTCGAAGCCGTTGCCACTCGAAGCCCGGCCCCGGGTCCTGCTTTCTGCCGGGAGCCACGTCTTCGTGGCCTGCCACGTGGGCGATGGGGTAGCGCAGCGGCAGGTCGGCGCAAAGCCGCGCCAGGGTGGCGTATTGGGCGGGCTCGAAGGTCTGGCCCTCCAGCCCTTCCAGTTCGATGCCGATCGAGTCATCGTTGCAGTTGGCGCGGCCCCGGTAGCTCGACGGCCCGGCATGCCAGGCCCGCAGATCGCAGTCGACGAACTGCCAGAGCCGGCCGTCGCGCTCGATGAAGAAGTGGGCCGACACCTGCAGCCCGCGGATGCCGGCGTAGTAGGGGTGCGCATCCCAGTCGAGGGTGTTGGTGAAAAGCCGGCGCACCTGCCCGCCGCCGTATTCGCCGGGGGGCAGGCTGATCGAATGCACGACGATGAGATCGATGACCGCCTGGGCCGGGCGGGGGCCGAAGTTGGGCGAGGGCTCGCGCGTGGCGTCCCGATACCAGCCGCCGTCCCACACCGGCCTGTCCCCCGCCTCCGGGCAGGGCACTGGGCCGGGGTGCGGTGCCTCATTCGCTGTCGTCATTCGCGTCGCTGTCGTTGGGCGCGGCGATGTCCAGGCGGGCGATGCGGTAGCGGATCTGCCGCAGGCTGATGCCCAGCCGCGCCGCGGTGGCGGTGCGGTTGAAGCCGGTATCCCGCAGGGCCCGCACCAGAATCTCGCGCTCTTGCTGGTCCAGCCAGGCCTGCAGGTCGCTGGGCAAGGGCACGGAGGCGGCCGGGTTGGCGCTGCGCGGTGTGCCGTTGCCGGGCGGATCCCCCCCGGGGGCGGGCGATGCGCCCGCATCGGCGCGCGCGGCATCGGCGGCCGAGGCGTGCGGGGGCTCCACGTGCAGCTCTTCTCCATCGCTCAGGGCGACGGCGCGGTGCAGCAGGTTTTCCAGCTCGCGCACGTTGCCGG
>NZ_BAAJYT010000285.1:0-4409 GCF_057541515.1 Acidovorax sp. KNOB132 | reverse complement strand
AAAAATATAGCGATCGATTGTTTCCTTGAAGGGGCGTGCCTGCACCGGGGAACCTGGGGCGGTGGCCCGAGGGCGGTCCAATCGCCCGGCACCGTTTCAACCCACGCGCCCGCACAGGGCGCGACAGTGGTACCGCTCAATGAGGGGCCACCTCTAAACCCAGTTTCAACCCACGCGCCCCTGCGGCGCGACACAGGGACTGCAGCCCCTGCCGACCCCTCAGCGGATCATTGCCCGCGCCCGTCGAACCGGCGCACGCACTCCAGCGTCTGCGCCACGTCCTCGGGGCCCACGTCCAGGTGCGCCACCCAGCGCAGGCGCGCGCCCCGGCCGTAGAGGCCGCTGGTCACCCGCACGCCGTGCCGGGCCAGCCACGCGGTGAAGGCCGGGGCCACGTCGGCCTCCACGTCGGTGAACAGGATGTTGGTGTGGGCCGAGGCCACGGTCAGGCGCCCCTGCAGCACGGGGTGGCTGCGGCCGGCCTCGGCCAGGCCTTCGGCCAACTGGCGCGCCAGGGCATGGTCGTCGGCCAGGCGGCGCACGTGGTGCTGCAGCGCGTGCAGCCCCGCGGCGGCCAGGACGCCGGCCTGGCGCATGCCGCCGCCCAGGATCTTGCGCGTGCGCCGCGCCTGGCGGATGAAGTCGTGCGAGCCCAGCAGCAGCGAACCCACGGGGGCGCCCAGGCCTTTGCTCAGGCACACCGAGGCCGAGTCGAAGTGCGAGCAGATCGCGCGCGCCTCGTCGTACACGTCGGTGCCGTTCTTCTCGGCGTGGGCCGTGGCCGCGTTGAACATGCGCGCGCCGTCCAGGTGCATGGCCAGGCCGCGCGAGCGGGCGAGGGCGGCCACGTCGGCGATGTAGCCGGTGGGCAGCGGCTGGCCGCCGGTGGTGTTTTCCAGCACCACGAGGCGGGTGCGGGCGAAGTGCGGGTCGTCGGGCTTGATGGCGGCGGCGATGTCGGCCACGCGCAGCGTGCCGTCGGGCTGGGTCTCCACCGGCTGCGGCTGGATCGAGCCCAGCACCGCCATGCCGCCGGCCTCCCAGCGGTAGGTGTGCCAGCTCTGGCCCACGATGGCTTCGTCGCCGCGCTGGCAGTGGCCCATGAGCGCGATCAGGTTGGTCTGCGTGCCGGAGCAGGCGAACAACGCGGCCTCGAAGCCGAGCAGTTGCGCCGCATGGTCCTGCAGCGCGTTCACGGTGGGATCGTCGCCGAACACGTCGTCGCCAAGGGGGGCCTGGAACATGGCGTCGCGCATGGCCGGCGTGGGTTGGGTGACGGTGTCGCTGCGAAAGTCGGGCATCGGGAGGGGCTCCTGGTGGGGGCTTGGGGTCGAAAAGGGTCGGTCCGGCATCCTAGCGGCGTTGGGCCCGCTGCGTCCATCGCACCGGCGATGCGGGCGGCCGGCCCGCGGAAAGTGCGCGTGCTAAGCTGGCCCGCTCAATTTTTCCCGGCCTTATCCGCCCCGTCTGCCGGCCAGCGCGGCCTGTGCGGCGTGTGCGGCGTGCTGGCCCAGCCCTCACGGAGACAACCATGCCCGGCCTTCTGCCCGATATCGATCCCGACGGTCTGCTCGAATTCTCGGTGGTGTACACCGACCGGGCGCTCAACCACATGTCCCGGCGCTTCACCGGCGTGATGCAGGACATCCTGGCCACGCTCAAGGGCGTCTACCACGCCCACACGGCGGTGCTGGTGCCCGGCAGCGGCACCTTCGGCATGGAGGCGGTGGCGCGCCAGTTCGCCAACCGCGAGAAGGTGCTCATCGTGCGCAACGGCTGGTTCAGCTACCGCTGGAGCCAGATCTTCGACGCGGGCGCTCTGGGCGGTGGCGCGGTGGTGTGCCAGGCCCGCCGCCAGGGTGAGGGCCCGCAGGCCCCGTGGGCGCCGTGCCCGGCCGATGAGGTGGCCGCCGCCATCCGCGCCGAATCGCCCAAGGTGGTGTTCGCGCCCCACGTCGAGACCGCCAGCGGCATCCTGCTGCCCGACGACTACCTGCGCACCGTGAGCGAGGCCGCGCACGACGTGGGGGCGCTCTTCGTGCTGGACTGCGTGGCCTCCGGTGCCGTGTGGGTGGACATGCAGGCCACTGGCGTGGACGTGCTGATCTCGGCCCCGCAAAAAGGCTGGAGCGGCTCGCCCTGCTGCGCCATGGTCATGCTCGGCGAGCGCGCCCGCCAGGCCATCGACGGCACCACGAGCAGCAGCTTCGCCTGCGACCTCAAGAAGTGGATGCAGATCGCCGAGGGCTACGAAAAGGGCCAGCACGCCTACCACACCACCCTGCCCACCGACGCGCTGGTGCAGCTGCGCGACGTGATGGTGGAGACGCGCGACTACGGCTTCGACAAGGTGCGTGCCGAACAGATCGAACTGGGCGCCCGGGTGCGCGCGTTGCTGCGCGAGCGGGGCTTTCCGAGCGTGGCCGCCGAGGGCTACGAGGCCCCGGGCGTGGTCGTGAGCTACACCACCGACCCCGGCATCCAGAACGGCAGGAAGTTCATGGAGGCCGGCCTGCAGACCGCCGCCGGCGTGCCGCTGCAGTGCGGCGAGGGCCCGGACTTCCAGACCTTCCGCATCGGCCTGTTCGGGCTGGAGAAGTGGCACCACGTGGACCGCACCGTGGGCCACCTGGCCGCGGCGCTGGACCGGATCGCCGCCCCGCCAGCGCACTGAAGCGGCCCTGTCCCACAGGGGTCTCGGGCTATCCTTGCGCGATGCAGAGCACCCACGAAGACCAGGCACGCGCACTGACCCGGGCCAAGTGGCTGGCCACGGGCCTGTTGCTGGCGGTGGCCGCCGTGTTCGCGCTGACCTATGCGCTGCCCCGCAGCCTGGCGGTGGAATGCGTGCGCGCCGTGGCCGAGGCGGCCATGGTGGGCGCCCTGGCCGACTGGTTCGCCGTGTCGGCGCTGTTCCGGCGCATTCCGCTGCCCTTCGTGCAGCGGCACACGGACATCATCGCGCGCAACAAGGCGCGCATCGGCGGCAACCTGGCGTCGTTCGTGCGCGACGAGTTCCTCGATGCGCCTTCGCTGGTCACCATGATCCGCCGCCACGACCCGGCCCACATGCTGGGCCAGTGGCTCACCTCGCCGGGCAACGCCCAGCTGCTGGCGCGGCAGATGTCGCGCCTGGCGCTGTCGGCGCTGGAGACGGTGGAGGACGAGCGCATCCAGCGCTTCATGAACGACGCCGCGCGCACGCTGATCGGGCAGATCGACCTGTCTCGCACCATGGCCATGGCGCTGGAGGCGCTCACCCACAACGGCCGCCACCAGGCGCTGCTCGACGACCTGCTGGCGCGCCTGTCCACCCTGGTGCGCGACCCGCAGACCCGCACCTTCATCGCCGAGACCATCGTGCAGTGGATCAAGCGCGAGCACCCGCTGAAGGAAAAGGTGCTGCCCACCGACTGGCTGAGCGAGAAGGGCGCGGGCGCCATCGCCCAGGCCATCGAGAACCTGCTGGCCGAGGTGGCCGGCAACCCGGCCCACCAGCTGCGCGGCACGCTGGATGGCGCGGTGCAACGGCTGGTGGAGCGCCTGCAGTCCGACCCGGAATGGGCCGAGCGCGGCATGGCGATCCGCCACTACCTGCAAAACGACGCCACCCTGGGGCGCTACGTGCAGACGCTGTGGACCAGCCTGCGCGAGCGCCTGCAGCGCGACCTGGCCGACGAGGACTCGGCGGTCTCGCGCAAGGTGGCGGCCATGGGCCAGTGGCTGGGCCTGTCGCTCGCGGGCGATCCGGCGCTGCGGGTGCGGCTGAACGTGCGGCTGGAGCTGTGGGCGGCGCAGTGGGCGCCCGAGCTGTCGCAGTTCGTGGCCGAGCACATCCGCAACACCGTGGACCGCTGGGACGCCCAGGAGCTGGCGCGCCTGGTGGAGCTGCACATCGGCAGCGACCTGCAGTACATCCGCATCAACGGCACGGTGGTGGGGGGCTTCATCGGCCTGCTGCTGTTCGTGCTGTCGCATGCGGACGACCTGGCGCAGGGCGTGGGCGCCCTGTTCGCCGGCTGAGGGGCCGGCGCCCTGCGGTGTGGTTGCCGGCCGGTATGGCCGGCGGGCTTTCAGCGGTTGCCGCCGCGCGGGGTCTGTTCGGCGGCCTGGGCCTTGGCGATGGCCAGGATCACCTCGCGCGCCAGGCGGCGCTTGGGCACGGGCAGCTTCAGGTAGGTCTCGAACAGTTCGCGGTCCTCGTACCCCAGGTTCACGTGCCAGCGGGCGGCTTCTTCGCGCGCCTGCGGCGTGGGCGTGCCGAAGGCCAGTTCCTGCACCGGCATGCGCAGCCACTCGGCCAGGGTGATGAGCTTGCGGGCATCGGGCATGGTTTCGCCCAGGAGCCAGCGGCGCACGCCATGCAGGGTCATGGGCTTGCCCCAGTGGCGGGTGTTGAACTCCCGCTC
>NZ_BAAJYT010000284.1:0-4411 GCF_057541515.1 Acidovorax sp. KNOB132 | reverse complement strand
GGCCGGGTCGGCGTTCGGCCCCGCCTTGGCGATGCGGCCGTCCACGCCGTAGTGCAGGTAGCTGTCGCCCTTCCTGGTGATCGATCCGGTGGCGTCGTGGTTGTAGCTGACGTTGGTGGTCTGCGCGCTGCCGCCCGCGGGCGTAAAGGTCTGCGTGTAGCCGCCCAGGCGGTTGCTGTTGCTGGCGATTTGGTAGTCGCGCTGCAGCGTGGCGGTGCCCCCTGCGGTGCTGCTGCTGTAGTAGCTCTGGCTGCGGTTGCCGTTGGCATCCCACGCGTAGCCGCTGGCGTTGGCCCCGATGGTGTCGCTCAAGGCCGCTCCGCTGGGCAGCGTGAGGGTGTTGGGTGCGCTGTGCGCACTGGCGGTGAGCCGGCCCACCGCGTCGTAGCTGTATGCGCTGGTGAGCGCCACCTGCTGCGCCACCGTGCTGCTTTGCGTGGGCAGCATGTGTTGCTGGGTGATCTGCGCGATGCGCCCGGCGCTGTCCCAGGTCAGTTGCAGCAGGGCGCTGGCGGCCAGCCGGCCCGCGCTGGTGTAGCTGCGCTGCTCGGCCAGCGGCGCGGGGTTGCCGGGGGTCTGCACAAACCCGGGCCATTGCCAGCCGGTGGCCTGGCCCAGCGGGCTCCAGGTGATGCCGGTGACCAGCGGCTGGCCGTTCCACTGCAGCCCGGTGAGCTGGCCGGTGGCGTCGTACTGGTGCACCAGCTGGCGCCCGCTGGGGTAGGTGATGCGGGCGATCTGCCCCGCGCCTGCGCTGCCTGGACTGCCGGCGCTGCCCGTCCCGCCTGGCACGTATTGGTAGCCCACGGTGCTGCTGCTGCCGTTGGCCAGGACCTGCGTGCGCGCGGTGATGCGCCCTTGCGCGTCGCGCTGGTAGCGCGTGGTGACGCCCGCGTCCTGGATCTCGCTCAAGGACCCCACGCTGGCACTCGGGCTGCCGCTGGCGTTGTACTCGGGCCCGGGCAGGTCGTAGCGCAGCACGGTGGTGCGGCTGGCCCCGCCCAGGCTGCTCACGATCTGCGTGGGCCGGCCCAGCGCATCGCGCGTGATGGCGGTGGCACGCCCCAGCGCGTCGGTGAGGCTTTGCGGCAGCCCCAGGCTGTCGTAGGTGCGCGTGAGCGTGCCGCTGTCGGCGCTGGCTTCCTGGCTGGCATTGCCCAGGGCATCCCGCGTGTAGCTGGTGGCCACGCTCTTGAAGTCCGTGGCTTTGGTGACGGCATCCTGGGCGTTGTAGGTGAGGCTCGCCTGCGCGTTCGATGGATTGCTGTGCGTAGAGAGGCGCCGCAGGTTGTCGAAGGTGTAGCGGGTCGCCTGGTTCAGGCCATTGGTGTGGCTGACGAGATCGCCAAAGGGGTTGTATCCGTAGGTGGTGCTCTGGTTGCCGCCCACGGTTTCAGAGGCCACGCGGTTGACGGCGTTGATGGTGCGAGAGAGGGTATGGACGATGTTGCCGGCGCTGTCCTGAACCTGCTCATTGATGCGGTTGCCCATGCCGTCCAGCGTGTAGCTGCCGGCATGGCCCCGGTTGTCAGACCAGCCGGTCAGTCGCTGGGCGTCGTCGTATTGATAGGACACCGCGTAGCCCGAGGGCTGGGCGACGCTCTGCAGCAAACCCGTGGGCTGGTAGGTCATGACAACGGCCAAGCCATCCTGTGTGATGCGGGTCACCCGCTGCCGCACATCGCGCGCATAGACGGTGACACTCCCCGTTGGATCGATCTGCTCAACGACATTGCCATGCCGGTCATAGCGCGTGTAGCGGGTGACCTGCCCACTGGGGCCGGTGACGCTCATGAGGTCGCCCTCGGTGGCGTCCCCCGTCGTCGCAGCATGGTAGGCGTAGCGCGTCACGCTGCCGGCAGGGTCGGCTTCGCTGAGGATCTGGCCGGCGTCGTTGTACGTCCAGTTCCAGGTGCGGGACACCCCACCCGCCACCAACTGAGCCGCGAAGCCGCTGCCCCCGTTGGCGTCGGCCGTTTCCTGCTCGACCTTCTTGCAGAGCGCCGCGATGGGCGAACCATCGGGCAACAGCGCCGAGGCGGGCGCGCAGCGCAGCACGGCGCCGCCGGCCAGCGGATCGGGCTGGCCGTGGTACACGTAGGTGGTCAGCTTGCGTGGCTCGGCCACGCGCGTGGGCAAGGTCCACACGGGGTGCCACTGGTAGGAAGTCCTGCGGGCCGCTTCCGGAAAGCCGTACTGACCGGAGGCGAGTGTGGAGCACGCGAGCCCTGGAGGAAGCCCCTGCGTCTTCGATGTCTGCAGGCCACGGGCCTGGTCGTATTCGAAACAGGTGAAGTTGCCCGAATCCGAACGCTGCAGCACCCTGCCCTTGGCATCCCGCCAGAATGCCTGGCTGGACGCGATCGCGGGATCGACGGGGCTCGCGATGGTGACCTGGCTCGGCCAATACTTCTCACCGATTTTTTCGAAGCCGTGACGGCGCTGTGTTCCCAAAGGGTCCGTCACGGTGGTTTCGCTCGGTGTTGACGAGTAATAGCTGAAGCTGTACCGATGCACCCCGCCTGCATGCTCCGAACTGGACGCCCGGCCGTCGCAGAGGTATCGATAGGTGGCGTAGCGGTGACCGGCCTCGTCGGTGATTCCGGTCAGCAGGTTGTCGCCATAGGGCGCAGCACAGCCATTTTGGGCGGCGAATTGGTAGTGGTAGGTTTTCGAGGCCCCGTCGGGAAAAACGACCTTGCTGAGCCTGTGCGGCCCGGAGTATTCGTACCGATACGTCTGGGACGCGGGATCGACCATCGACGCCAACTGGTTCGAGGTGTCGTAGCTGAATTTCAATGCCCGGCCGAACCGGTCCGTCACCTGGGCGAGCAGGCCGGACAGTCCGGAGTACGACGAGGGATCATTGGATTCCGAATAGGTGTACGACAGCCCGACACGGCCATCGGCAGACATCTTTCGGATCACCCGTCCACGCGAATCCAGCGCGTAGAGAAAGTTGTCCCTGGAGCGAACGTAGCCCCCGCCGGAACCACCCGGCGCGACGAAGGCGTATTCCCCGAGGGACACCTCGCTCAAATTGCCGGGCTCGCCCCGGTACATACTGAAGCGCCCGGCACCCAGCTGCCAGACATGCGGATTGTTGGTGACCTGATAGCAATGGGACGCGGTTTCGGTGCGGTTTTTCCACCAGAAGGCCGGGTAACAGGGATTGCCCTGGTTGGAGACGTCTCCGTACCACCCTTGATCGAGTGTCGAGTAGAACCGCCCTTTGGTGCTTCGATAGACCCGCTCGAAGACCAGACCCGTTTTGGCCATCGGGTAATCCAGCTCGGACTGGATCTTCTGCCCAGTGCTGGGCAACACCGGATTGCCCTGCGCATCGCAGTCGTCACAGGAATCGTCATTGGCGACGTACAGCACGCAAGTGATCTGCTCGTTCGAGCCGTTTTGCGTCCTTTCGACGTCCTTCGACACGACGCTGGCGTCGAAAACGGTGGGGCACTCATACCCCAACGTGACCTGGACGGCGGCCGCCCTGCCGGAGCCCAGGTCCGGGCTGCCCTCCGAGTAGAAGCTCGCCGGCAATCCATTCACGGTACCGCCCAGGATGACGGGTGCTTTTGCGCTGCGGCAGAAAACGCCACCCTCGTCCGTGGGATGGCAACTGGTGTCGTGGTATCGCTGGGCCGCGATGGAATAGGCCTCGCCCATGGTTTCGGCTTTTTCCACCACGACGCTGGGCCAGCCCCCTCCGCCGCCCAGCCATGCCACCGACTGGTAGGTGAACTTGGGCTCGACTTCGAACCTCACCACCCCTGCCAACGCCGTTGGCAGGAAGGCCAGCAACCATGCCGACAAAAGTATCTTTATTCTCATTCTTTGAATCCCCCCTCGATGCCATTCAGAAATGCGCGGAACAAAGCATGTCTCTTTCCGCCGTGCGCCCGGCCGCCCCGCACCAGGGGCCGCGCCGAAACGCACGATGTTAACCAAAAATCACGTCACTGCGGCCGCACCATCTTGCAGCTCTGCGGCTGCTCCGCCTTCTCCGCGGCGATCTGGCGCACCACGCGAAACCCATAGCCCGAACCCTCCACGTCGAACGGCACGCCGGGCGCGCCCTGCCGGTCCATCACGCCCACGGCCAGGGGCTGCTGGAACTGGTGGTCGGCCGCGCGCATGGTGCCGGCCTGGCCGTTCAGCTGCACCTTCGCGGTTTCCATGGCGCGGGCGACGGCGGTGGCGTCGGTGCTGCCGGCGCGCTCGATGGACTGGACGAGGGTCTCCACCATGAGCTGCATGCGCATGTGCACGTAGTCGTCCGCGGGCTGCGGAAAGCGCTGGCGGAAGGAGCGATAGAAGGCCTCGCTCTGCGCGCCCGGCACGTTGGGCAGCCAGTCGGCCACGGCCACGACCTTGCCCACGCCGGCATCGCCGAGCGCGGCGG
>NZ_BAAJYT010000283.1:0-4423 GCF_057541515.1 Acidovorax sp. KNOB132 | reverse complement strand
CGGGCGCCTCGCGGGCGAATCCGCGCCACAGCCAGGCGGCGATGGCCGCCAGCACGCCCAGCTGCAGCGCCAGCGCGCCGCCGTAACCCAGGTGCGCCGGCAGCCACACGACCGGTGCGTCGGCCACGCTGGCGCTGTACAGCGGGTTCCAGGTGCGAAACCCCAGGATGAACCCGCCGGCCGATCCGATCAGGGCGAAAGGCGCGACGGGCGAGCCTTCTGCCAGCCGGTACCAGTGCGCGCTGATGCATGAGCCCGACACCACCATGCCGGCGCCGAACGCCAGGCCCGCGGCCACCAGGGCCAGGCTCACCGGGCCGATGTGCATGTCCGCCGGCAATTGCCCGGCCGTGGGCACCGGCACCCAGCTGCCCAGCACGACGGTGTATCCCACCGTGCCCACGGCCAGCGCCAGGACCAGGGCCAGCAGGCCGCGCGGGTTGCCGTCGGCGAACCAGTCGCGGGCATGGCAATAAAAGCAAAAGCGCGACCGCTGCAGCACCACGCCCAGCACGGCGCCCACCGCCAATGAGAAAGCCAGCGTGCGCCCGCCCGGCTGGGCCTGCAGCGCCAAGGCGGCAACCCCCACCGCGGCCAGCAATCCCCATGACAACAGTCCCGCAACGCGCATGGCCAAAACCTCCGGACAAAAAAAAAGCCCGCACGCGGCGGGCTTGAAAAGAGACCCCCTACTGACAAACTGTTTTGGCCCGGCGCTACTTGGCGGCCCAGAGGGTGCCCGACGGGTTGGTGATGGGCACGCCCACGGCGTTGCCGTATTCGGTCCACGAACCGTCGTAGTTGCGCACCTCGTAGCCCAGGATCTTGCTCAGCGCGAACCAGGTGTGGCTGGAGCGCTCGCCGATGCGGCAGTACGTGATGATCGGCTTGCTGCCGTCGATGCCTGCGGCGGCGTAAAGCTTCTTCAATTCTTCGGCCGATTTGAACGTGCCGTCTTCGCGCACCGCCTGGCCCCACGGCACATTGGCCGCGCCGGGAATGTGGCCCGCGCGGACCGACAGCTCGGGCACGCCGGCCGGGGCGAAGACCTTGCCGGTGTATTCGTCCGCCGAGCGGATGTCCACCAGCCGGGCGTCGCTGCGCCCTTCGGCCACCGCCAGCGCGTCGGACAGCCGGGCCCGCAGCTGGGTGTTGACGCTGGCGACGCGGTAGGTGGTGGCCACGGGTTCGGGCACCCGGTTGTTCATCGGCCGGTTCTCGGCCTCCCATTTCTTGCGGCCGCCGTCCAGCAGCTTCACGTCCTTGACGCCGTAGATGTCGAACACCCAGGCGCCCCAGGCAGCGAACCAGTTGCTGGTGTCGCCGTAGAGCACCACCGTGGTGTCCGGTGCCACGCCGGCCTTGGACAGCAGCGCCTCGAATGCCTCCTTGCCCACGATGTCGCGGCGCACCTTGTCGTTCAGGTCGGAATGCCAGGAGAAGTTGACCGCGCCGGGCACGTGGCTGCGCTCGTACAGGCCAGGGTTCACGCTGACCTCGATCACGCGGACCTTGGCGTTGTCCAGGTTATGCGCCAGCCAGTCGGTGGTGACCAGCGGACCCTGCGGCACCGGCGTGGCCGCGAAGGCGGTGCCGCACAGCGCGATGGCCGCGCCCAATGCCAGGGCATACAGGCCGTCGCGCCATGTCGGGAGGTGGCGTTGAAATCGCAGTGCTGCAGTCGTCATCCCTCGTCCTTTCGCTGGAGTGCCCACTGCGCCGTGCGGTGGGCTTGGAGCGAATCTATCGGGGCCGATGCGCTGGCCCAAGCGACAAGAACGCGTTTGGATATGCGCAAAACGGCAGGCCGGAAAACAGAGGCGGTGCTTGGGCGCCATCCCATCGTGCCGCATGCGCACCGCTATGCTCGACGGCATGACCCACGCCCTTTTCCGCACCGCCATGGCCCCACGCACCCTGCCCCGTTCCGCAGGCCCGGCCACCGGGCCGCGGCTGGGCTGGCACGGGGCCGTGACGGTGCTGGCGGGCCTGTGGCTGGCGAGTGCTGCCGTCACCGGCGAGGCCGCCGAGGATCGGCACCTGGGTCAGGAGCATGGCTGCATGGCCTGCCACGGCATGGTCCGCAAGCAGGTGGGGCCGGGGTTCGCCCAGATCGCCGAGCGCTACCGCAACGACCCGGAGGCGCCGGTCCGGCTGGCCGGCAAGATCCGCAACGGCAGCGTCGGCACCTGGGGCCGCGTGATCATGCCGCGCCAGGCGCGCATCACCGAGCCCGAGGCGCGGGCCCTCGCACTGTGGGTGTTGTCGCAGCCTGCCCCGCCGCCCTGAGCGCTCGCTGGCCCTCTTTCGCCCGGCTCAGGGCGCGGGCGCCTTCATGGCGGCTTCCACCGCCTCGCGCGTGAGGGTCGGCACGAAGCTCTCGATGAAGCGGTAGGCATAGCCGCGCATCCAGCTGCCGCGCCGCAGGCCCAGGCGGGTCAGGTTGACCTCGAAGAGGTGGCGCGCGTCCAGCATGCGCAGGTGGCGGTCGCGGTCGGGGTCCACGGCGATGGAGGCGACGATCCCCACGCCCATGCCCAGTTCCACGTAGGTCTTGATCACATCGGCATCCATGGCGGTCAGCACCACGTCAGGCGTCAGGCCCTCGCGCGAGAAGGCCTCGTCGATGTGCGCGCGGCCGGTGTAGCCCAACTCATAGGTGATGATCGGAAAGCGCGCCAGTTGCTGCAGCGTGACGGGCTCGGCCTGGTCCAGCAGCGCATGCCCCGGCGGCACCACGATGCTGTGCGACCACCGGTAGCACGGCAGCGTGACCAGACTGTCGTAACCGGCCAGCGCCTCGGTGGCCACGCCGATGTCGGCCTCGCCGGACAGCAGCATTTCGGCCACCTGGCGGGGCGAGCCCTGGTGCAGGTGCAGCGACACGTGGGGGTACAGCGCCCGGAAGTCGCGCACCACCTGGGGCAAGGCGTAGCGCGCCTGGGAGTGCGTGGCCGCCACGGACAGGCGCCCTTCCTGCGCGGCGCTGAAGTCCAGGCCGGCGCGCTTGAGGTTCTCGGCCTCCAGAAGCAGCCGCTCGACGATGGGCAGCAGCGTGGCGCCGGGGGGCGTGAGCCCGGTGAGGCGCTTGCCCGCGCGGGCGAAGATTTCAAGGCCCAGCTCTTCCTCCAGCTCGCGGATCTGGCGGCTCACGCCGGGTTGCGAGGTGTAGAGCATGGCGGCCACCTCGGTCAGGTTGAAGCCGCAGCGCACGGCCTCCCGCACGGAGCGCAGTTGCTGAAAGTTCATGCGCCGCCCCTTTCGGGCCAGGCGTCAGCCGATCGTGGAAGGCCTGGGGAAATGTCGGTTGCCACGGAGAGCGGTCGGATCACGGAAAACACCTTTCAGGGAAGCTGCCGCGATCTTAGGAGTCGGCCCTTCAAACCAGAAAGAATATATTTCCATGACTTAGGATCAAAAACATCTGATGATCCATGTCAGTCCGCCACCCGACGCCGCAGCAGCGCCATCACGAACACGGCACCGATGCCCGCCGTGACGATGCCCACCGGCAATTCCTGCGAGCCCAGCAGCGTGCGTGCCACCAGATCGCTCGCCAGCAGCAATGCGCCCCCCATCACCCCGGCCAACGGCAGGAACGCGGCATGCAGGGGCCCCGACAGCCGCCGCGCCAGATGCGGCACCATCAGGCCGACGAAGCCGATCACCCCGGCCAGCGCCACGCAGCAGGCCGTCGCCACCGCGGCCACCACGAAGGCCTGCGTGCGCAGCCGCTCGGGCGCGATGCCCAGGCTGTGGGCGGTGTCGTCGCCGGCCAGCAGCGCATCCAGTGCGCGGTGGCGGCGCCAGACGAACACCATGGGCACGGCCAGCCCCAGGCATGCCAGCCACAGGTTGTCCCACCGCGCCAGCCCCAGGCCGCCGAGCGACCAGAAGACCACGGCATGCGCCGCGCGCTGATCGCCCGCAAAGACCAGCCCGTGCGTCAGCGCGCCGAACAGAAACGACACCGCCAACCCGGCCAGCACCGTCTGCGCAGGCCCCTGCCCGCCCGCGCGGCGCACCAGCAGCAGCACGGCGCCCGCTGCCACCACGGCCCCGGCGAAGGTCGCGGCCGGCAAGGTCCAGGCGCCCAGCCATTCGCCGGTCAACGTGATGACGGCCACGGCACCCGTGGAAGCCCCCGAGGACAGGCCGAACAGGAACGGGTCGGCCAGGTCGTTGCGCGTGGTGCTTTGCAGCAGGCCGCCCACCAGGGCCAGCGTGGCGCCTACCAGCAGCGCCAGCACCACACGCGGCATGCGCAGGTCGCGCACGATGGCCTGCGCCATGTCACCCGCCGGCGCGCCGAACGCCCCGGCCCAGGGCCCCGCCAGCGCCGCGGCGGCCTCGCGCCACGACACGGGCGCACTGCCCGCGGTCGAGCGACGCCCATGACCAGCAGCGCCAGGGCCAGCCGCGA